>JAFYMQ010000070.1 GCA_017556565.1 Clostridia bacterium
GGAAGAGTTGTTACTCCCGGTGAGGTCACAGCAGAAGCTCTGGTAACCCGCGAAGGCTTCAATACCCTTGCATCTTTCCAGATGGCGCTGCAGTTTGGCGACAAAGAGGTAAAATGCGGCGATCAGAGCAACAAGGATATCTACGGTAAATCCATGCTGGGCAAGGCTCTGTGCCTGCCCCAGACCATCGGCTCCACCACCGGCGGTCTGGTGCTCTACTGCGCATGCTCCATGGGCAAAAATCCCGCATGCATGCTGTTTGCAAACCATATCGACTCCCTTGCCGCAGCAGGTGCGGTGCTTGCTGACGTGTGGGTAGACGGCGTGTCTATGCCTGTTATCGACTCGCTGGGCGATGAGTTCTTAAACTACGTCAAAGACGGCATGAAGATAACCGTCAAGCAGGACGGAACCGTCGAGGTCGAATAAGCCCGACAGATTACTCCGCACTGCAAAATTGCAATAATAAAAGCTCTGCCATTTTGGCAGAGCTTTTTTTCCTGTTCAGTTTTTGATATCAAATGAGATCTTGGTGCCGTGAGAGTCGGTGACAATATGGAGCTTACCCTTGAGTTTGTCGCGCACGGTAGACTCCACGATGCGCAGACCAAGACTTTTGCCCGAGATAAGCGTGGGTTCGAATCCAACTCCATCGTCAATGACGGCAACCGTGTGATAAAGCTCACCTTTGCCCACCATTACCTCTACCCTGCCGCTGTCTCTGCCGCAAAACGCGTGTTCAAAGGCATTGACCACCAGCTCGGTTATGACAAGTGCCACCGATGTAGCTGCGTCCGAATCAAGCTCGATATCGTCGTCTTTCATACTTAGTGTTATATTTTTGTCAGGAGGGATAAGTGCCGACAGATTGTTGCGCAGACTGTCCAAAAGCGCGCCGCTTTTTACCGTGCTCATGTTGTCGGATTTGCTGAGCAGGATATCGTGGATAGCCGCAATGGACAGTACGCGGCTTACATTTTCTTTGAGGGCGGTTTTCACCGTATCGTTGTCGGTCTTGCGTGCCTGCAGGTTAAGTATGCTTGCCACAAGCTGCAGGTTGTTCTTGACCCTGTGGTGCATCTCTCTGACGGCAAGCACATCGCTGCCGATATTGTCGGTGTAGGGTGAGCTGTCTTCGAACTCTTTTGCCAGTTCCTCGTATTTGCGCTGACGCTGCAGGTCGAGGCTGACGTCTTTTTCGCGGATGAGCACAGCAATGACTTGGCCTGCGTCATTGCGCACCTGGGCTACGTTCTGCCTTACGCTGCGATTTTCCTGAGTGACCGCCTTGAGATCGCAAATGGGCACACCCATGGCAAAAGCCTGAAAAACCGCAGGCTCGTTGCTCTTGCAGGCGTATTCGCCTACGATGTTCTTTTCATATGCGCTGACACCCTGAGACGGGGTTGCCTGCGCTACGACAATGGCAGTCTGCTCATCTATCAAACAGTCCAAAAACACGTCGGCATTGGACACGTCGGCTATCAGCGGCAGATCCTGCGCCAGCGCCTCAAGCCTGCTAATATCGTCGGACGTGAGCTTGGTATGCTCTGTACATAATTGTCTGAGAGTCTTCATATCGGTCACTCTATCTCTCTGCGCATAATTTTGGCTGCCTGCTCTTTTGTAACACCAAGCTGCTTTGCTCTGTCACCGATAAGCTTGAATGCCTCCGGCTCGGAGATGTTTTTTTGCTGCATCAGAGCTTTTTTGACAAACGCCACATCGTCACGGTCTGACTGCTGTCGCAGCAACGCCTCGGCAATGGTAACCATAGACACACGCTTGTCCATGGACATACGGCGCATCAGCATATATGCCTGACTCTCGCCTATATTCTCCTGCTGTGCCAGTACGGCCTGAGCTCGCTGAATAATACGGCTGTCTTCCAGCTCACGGCGGGTCTTTTGGGTCTCCTCACGGCTGCGGCGAAGGCGCTCCCCCTGAGAAACCGCAACCTCAATAGTGGGCAGAAGCAGTCTCTGCTCAACCGGCTTGACCAGATAACCCATCACTCCAACCTGCTTGGCACAGTCTATACTGTCGTGGTCGCTGTAGGCGGTCAGCAGTATAACGCAGCCTGCCAGCTCATCACGGAGGATGGTCTCAGCTGCGCCGAAGCCGTCAAATACAGGCATCTTGACGTCCAGAAATACCACGTCGGGTCTGTGCTGACGGCAAAGCTCTATAGCATCAAATCCGTCACCTGCCTCACCAACCACCTGCATACCAAGATCGGTCAGCATACCCGCAAGATCCATTCTGGTAATAGGCTCATCATCGGCAATAACCACACGGTACATTCCATCCACCTCACAATACCGAAAATACAAGTTAATAGTATCATAAACGGCTGAGCTTTTCAAGGCTCAGCCGCAGTTGTCTAATCCGAAAGAAAATCTATAAGGGCCTCTATACCCTCTCCGTCAACAGAGGATACCTCAAATATACGCTCTGCGCCTGCAAGCTCAAGAAGATCTATTGCATCGCTGCGCTGCTTAGCGCTTGCAAGATCGGTCTTGGTGACTACGCCCATGACGGGTACGGGAAAGCTTGTTGCCTGACCCGGTGAGTACATAAATCTGCTCTCGGTGGCATCCAGCAAAAACAGTACCAGATCCACCTCGCAGGATGTGACCAGCAAGCTCCCCAGGCAGGAGCGGCGCTCAAGATACTCGCCCGGAGTATCGATAGTGGTATTGATCACCTCAAGGGCCTGGGTCTTTTTGTATCGCTGCTCAAGTCGGTTTATGCGCTGACAGAGGGTTGTTTTGCCGCAGCCGACCGAGCCTACAAGCATGATCTTTTTCATGAACGGGTTATTACCGTGGGCGCAAAACGCAGCACATTCTCCAGATTATCC
>JAFYMQ010000071.1 GCA_017556565.1 Clostridia bacterium
CGAGCGTGACCGAGCCGCAGCGAGACAGGTGGCACGCGAAGCGTGACGGATGAGGTGAAGGCTCAACACAAGCACTCTACTTAATCTGCGTCACCGTTGTAGGGGAGGGTCTCTGTGCCCTCCCGCGGGCAGCAGAAGACTGCCGCCCCTGCAAAGCCCAATCTGCGCCACCGTTGTAGGGCGAGAACTTGCTTCCGCCGCAGCCCGCCATCCTTCGCCCACCGTCCTTCGCATCTCCCGCCGCGCCCCCCGTCCTCCGGCACTTATCCCGCCCACAACGCAAAAATCCCCGACGGAGCGTATCCGTCGGGGATGGATTTTTTATCCCAACCGTGCTTACATACCCAGCATAGGCAGGTTGGTATCGGTTGCAAAGTTTGAGTTGGAGTAGATGACCAGCACCTGAGTGATGCCGTTCTGTGCTATATAGCCTCTGAGAGACATACGGTTGTAGCGCAGATCCCACATATGCACTTCGGAGTAATCCAGACCCAAAAAGGGCGCCAGAGTGTCGCCGTAAGAGTCGCGGATGACCAGCAGCTTGCCGCCGTCGGCCTGCTCGTTTTTGATGATGCACAGAGGCTGATTGCCGCCCAGGAACATGGAGTACTTGTCCTTTACCTCCAGCTTGGAGGTATCGTACAGCTTGCCAGGCTTGGGAGTGCCGTCGTGATACCATGTGACATCAAAGGTGCCCTCCTCGATCCATGTGTAGATCTTGTCGGGGGAGACCCAGCCTGCACCCGAGGAGGAATAGGTAGTGCCGTAAAACTCGTCACTCACCTCGGTCAGATCCTTGGGGTCGAGGGTGGTGTAGCTGCCGTTCATAGCCTGCATCAGCGCCTTGTAGCCCTGATATGCACCCATGGTGGTCCAGTGATGGTCGGTGCGGTAGAATACCTCATCACCGCTGAGTGCCTGAGACAGATCTATCCATGTCACGTTGCCCGAGCACAGAGAGCCTGCGATCTGCAGCGCGGTGCCATCGTCTGTCAGAGGTGCATTGTTGGGCAGCAGATCGGCCCACACGTAACTCTTGTCGGGGATGAGTGCAAAGTACACGGGCACGCCTGCGTTTGCGCCAAGCTTGTTGACATAGCCGACCTTCTTTTCAAAATCCTCCTGAGAGGGGGTGGTGTACTGGGCGAACAGGGTGTTTTTGTCTTTGCCCAGATATACGCCGTTGTTTTCTTTTTTGCCGATGGTTTTTTCGCACCAGGCTTTTATCTGTATCCACTTGTCACGCAGGGGGAACTGATCGGTGATATAGTCCTCAAAGCTTTCCATAAACTCGCCCGATTTGAGGGTTGCCCACGTAGGAGCTTTGAATCCTGCCAAAAATCTGTTTTCCTGCTGGGAAAACTCTTTGTCAGCTACAACAAACTGTGCAATGCCGAATCCAAAGATGAACAGGCAGAACAGGGCAGTTATCAGAATCGAATATTTTTTTGACATGATGCACCTCCTTTAGAAACGGAAATAGAGGAAGGGGTTGTAGGTTCCGTCTACCAGATATGCGGTGCACAGAACCATTCCCACAATGATCAGCACGGGCAGAGCAATCTGCTTGATCTTGGTGTTGAGCTTGCCCCACAGGGTTTTTGCCAGCGGGGTAGAGGCGACAGCTGCAATGATGAGCAGGGGCAGATAGTTGACCAGATTGTAGAGGAATCGGCTGTCCAGCAGTCCCGCGCCAAAGCCGAACATGGCCTTGAGGTAGCCGCCAAGCAGGGTCATATCCTCGATGGCGAATATTGTCCAGCCGATAAGCACCAGAAACAGTCCGTAAACGTGGCCGATCCAGTTGGGCAGCTTTTTGAGCACCTTGAGGAAGCAGAACTTTTCAAATACCAGAATAACAAAGTAGAACAGACCCCAGAACAGGAAGTTCCAGCTTGCGCCGTGCCAGATACCGGTTGCCGCCCATACGATGAGCAGGTTGAATATCAGGCGCACTTTGCCTACTCTGTTGCCGCCGAGGGGGATGTACAGATAGTCGCGGAACCAGTTGCCCAGCGAGATGTGCCAGCGGCGCCAGAACTCGGTGGCAGAGCGGGACAGGTAGGGATAATTAAAGTTGTCGAGGAAGTCAAAGCCCAGCATTCTGCCCAGACCGATAGCCATATCCGAGTAGCCGGAGAAGTCAAAGTACAGCTGGAATGCAAAAGCTATGATACCCAGCCATGCGCCCAGCATGGTCAGCTCGCTTGTGGGGGTTGCCAGATAGGTGTCCCACAGAGGGCCTACGGCGTTGGCGATAAGCACCTTTTTGGCGCAGCCGACGCAGAAGCGCTGCACGCCCGAAGAAAATCTGTCAAAGCTGTGTGTGCGGCTTACAAGCTGCTCGTCCAGATCCTTGTACTGCAGGATGGGGCCTGCGATCAGCTGGGGGAACAGGGTGACAAAGGAGCCGAAGGTTACGATGTTCTTCTGCACTCTTGCATCGCCGCGGTATACGTCGATGGTGTAGCTCATGGTCTGGAAGGTGTAGAAGCTGATACCGATGGGCAATTCAAGTCCCAGAATGGGCATAAAGCTCAGTCCGATGCTTGCCAGCGAGCCTGCGATAAAATCCCAGTACTTAAAGAAGAACAAAAGTCCCAGATTGCATATTACCGAGGACACAACAGCGCCCTTGGCAACACCCATGCGGCCGGTTTTTTTGCCCCACTCGACCAGCATACCGTGGGTATAGTCGATGATGATTGAGGCAAACATGATGAGGATATATACCGGCTCGCCCCAGCCGTAGAATATCAGGCTGACAATGAGCAGCACAAGATTACGCAGCTTGAGGGGCACGATGTAGTACAAAAACAGTACTATAGGCAGATAAAGGAACAAAAAATAAGGGGTGGAAAATACCATAAAAAACTCACCTCAATATAGTTTTAGCGGTGCTGCTCTCAGCAAAAACAATAATAACGTTATTATCTTTGGTCAAAGCAGCGATTTTTGAAAAATCATGGGGCTGCTGCATGGCAGCAGCCCCAATACTGATCGGATCAGAACAGGTCGTTGAACATGGAGACAACTTCGTCGCACTCGGAGTATGCGATCATCATGATGAAGTTGCCGTTGGTTACGATGCGGGAATCCTTCTGCCAGCCTTCGATGGATGCGGGATACCAAGCGCCGCCTGCAACCTGATTGTCGATTCTGGTCTGCAGAATGGTCTTGACAGCCTCGACGTCGGTCTCGTTTGCAACCTCAACCAGAACGATCTCGCAGACAACTGCGCCCATCATGGGCTGGTATGCATACAGCTGAACGGTCTCGATGTCCTTGAGGCCGGGGTAGGTCATCTCCAGCATATCCATATCGTCGGATACAGCCATGTTAGCGGGGAAGTTCTCGCCGTAGTGCTGGGTCAGGTCGTAGAGGAAGGAGAACAGATCGATGGGAGCCTTTGCCCACTCGCCGATCTCGGTGCCGTTGCGGAATGCATCAACCAGGATATCCTTGTCGGAGGTGACGAACAGGCAGACGTAGTTGTCGATAACTACGATCTCGGAGTTATTCTTCCACTGCTCGATGGTCTCGGGGTACCATGCGCCGCCTGCTACCTGAGCATCGATACGAGCCTGCAGGATAGCCTTGACAGCATCAACGTCGGATGCGTTTGCAACCTCGACGAATACGAACTCAACTGCAACAGCGCTCATCATGGGAGCGACTGCTACCAGCTGCTTGGTCTCGATGTTCTTGAGACCTGCGTAGTACATCTCGAGCATATCCTTGTCAGCTGCCAGATCCATCATCATGGGAGCTTCGCCTGCAGCGTTCATCATGTCGGTGTAGAACTGGGTCAGATCCTTGCTGAAAGCAGGCTCCTGAGTGCCGGCGTCGGGAGTGGTTGTGCCAGCGTCAGGGGTGGTGTTGTCGGTGGAGGGCTTGTTTGTGTCGCTGGGGGAGGTGGGCTTGTCGCCTTCGCCGCAAGCTGCCAGAGCGAAGAGCAGGGTCAGTGCCAGGATGAGTGCAAGAATCTTTTTCATTGTGTGTACTCCTTTGATTTTATTTTTAATAATTTTTGTTTTCAATTGGTTTCCAAGTAATAAGACTGTGATTTTTTGAAAAAGTTCCATAAAAAATAAAAATATTTTTAAAAAAAACCCCACAAATCCCCATTATACATAGATTTTACCAAATCTTTGGTAAATAGTCAACAAAGAATGGAAAACTTCGGAGATTTTCAAATATACACCAAAATCGTAAAATATCCCGTTGACAAAACCTCAAAACAGTTATATTATATAGGTATCCTGACATAAAGGTTCGCCCTGAGTGAAAGGTGCCGATATATTGTCTACAGTATAGCTGCGCCTTTTTGGGCTGCAGCTTTTTGTTTTTGCAAAAAAAGGAGACGTTATATGGAAACACGTGTAGCCGTCATGGGCATCATAGTAGAGGATCTGTCCTCGGTAGAAAATCTCAACGCGCTTCTGAGCGAGCACGGCAGGTGGATCATCGGCAGAATGGGCGTGCCCTACAGACAAAAGGGCATCAGCATCCTCAGTGTTGCTATTGACGCCCCACAGGATATTATATCCACTCTCAGCGGAAAAATCGGCAAATTGCCCGGAGTCAGCGTAAAAACCGCCTACTCCAACGTGATTACCAAGGGTGAGCAGGATGCTTGAGCTGATAGACAAGCTTGAGCGTGAGCGCAGCCTGACGCTGAGCGAGTACAGGCAGCTTGTCGAGGGGTACACCCCCGAGCTGGCGCTTGATCTTGCCCAACGCGCCGACCGTGTGAGACGGCATGTATACGGCGAGGATGTGTACATCCGCGGCCTTGTGGAGATATCCAATATCTGCAAAAACGACTGCCTCTACTGCGGCATCCGCCGCAGCAACCCGAACTGCGAGCGGTACAGACTGACCCGGGAGGATATTCTGGATTGCTGCCGCGAGGGTTACGGGCTGGGTTTTCGCACCTTTGTGCTTCAGGGCGGCGAGGACGGCTACTATACAGACGAGCGTATGGAGAGCATAGTCAGGGCAATCAAGAGTGAGTTTTCTGACTGCGCGGTTACTTTGTCCATCGGTGAGCGGTCACAAAACAGCTACAAGCAGCTTTTTGACGCGGGAGCCGACCGCTACCTGCTGCGGCACGAAACGGCAGACCCCGAGCACTACGGCAAGCTTCACCCAAGCGA
>JAFYMQ010000072.1 GCA_017556565.1 Clostridia bacterium
ACCACCAACAACCGTATGGAGCTGACCGCCGTGATAAAAGCGCTGGAAGCCCTCAAAGAGCGCTGCAGCGTTACCCTGTACACAGACTCCAAGTACGTGTCGGATGCTTTCAATCAGGGCTGGATCTACGGCTGGCTGAAAAAGGACTGGAAAAAGTCCGACGGCAAACCGGTATTGAACAAAGAGCTCTGGCAGCGCCTCTATGAGCTGTGGAAAAAGCATGAAATAAAGCTGGTCTGGGTAAAAGGCCACGCGGATAATTACTACAACAACCGCTGCGATGCTCTTGCGGTTGAGGAAAGCAAGAAGTTTTAGAAAATCGCGCCTTTCGCGTTTCTGGCTCACAACCCAGCCATCGCCGTACACACGGTACTGTCAATGGCTGTGTTGCTTCCATAAAGCGCGAAATCCATCGATTTCCTCCAAGCTCATTTAGAGGAGAGGTTCGTAGGGGCGGGTCTCTGTGCCCGCCCGCGGGCGATCAATGATCGCCCCTACAGATCGTCGCGTTAGCGACACCTTACCTATTCACTATTACCTATTACGCCGCTTTTGTGATCAAGTCACATTTCATCCAATTTACTACTTGAAACTTGACCAAAAATATCGTATATTACTATGTGAAAAAAATAAAATACCGTTTTTGGTTTACAAAAAGGAGTTTTTCCAAATAATGGACAAGCGATTTGTTTATGCAGACAATGCCGCAACCACTCCCGTAGCAGCCGAAGTATTGAACAAGATGCTTCCCTACTACACCGGCGAGTTCGGCAACCCCTCCGCAGGCTTCTATTCTCTCGGTCAGCGCGCCAAGGCCGCTATCGAAGAAGCACGCCAGAATGTCGCCGCAGTTATCGGCGCTGAGGCAAAAGAGATCATCTTCACCGGCTCGGGCACCGAGGCTGACAATATGGCGCTGCGCGGTTTCATGCACTCCAAGCAGGCCAAGGGTCGCCGCCGCCTTATCACTACCGCTATCGAGCATCACGCTATCCTGCACACCGCCGACGCACTCAGGGACGAGGGCTTCAACGTAGTCATCCTGCCCGTTGATAATAACGGTGTTGTCGACCTTGTTGCGCTGGAAAATGCCATCAACGAGGACACCGCGCTGGTCTCCATCATGACCGCAAACAACGAGATCGGTACCATCCAGCCCCTCCGCGAGATCGCAGACATCTGCCACAAGAAGGGCGTGTTCTTCCACACCGACGCAGTTCAGGCATTCGGCCATATCCCCATAAACGTCAAGGAGCTGGGCATTGATATGCTGTCCCTCAGCGGACACAAGATCAACGCTCCCAAGGGCATCGGCGCTCTGTACGTTCGTTCCGGCATCGCGCTGCAGTCCTACATCACCGGCGGCGGTCAGGAAAAGGGCCGCAGAGCCGGCACAGAGAACGTTGCGGGCATCGTGGCTCTGGGCGAAGCCGCACGACTCAAGGGCGAGAATATGGAGCGCGAGATGGCTTATGTCCGCTCCCTCAGCCGCAGGCTGCAGGAGCAGGTCGTTGCCCGCATCCCCCAGTGTGCCCTGACCGGCCACCCCACCGAGCGTCTGCCCGGTAACAGCTCCTTCGTCTTTGCTGCTATCGAGGGCGAGACTCTTATTATGGATCTCAATATGGCGGGCATCTGCGCCGCAACCGGCTCTGCCTGCTCGACAGCAAGCCTGGATCCCAGCCACGTTCTGCTGGGTATCGGCCTGTCCCACGAGCGTGCCCACGGCTCGCTGCGTCTGACTCTGGATGTTATGAACACCGAGGACGATGTGGATTATATTGTGGAAAACTTGGAAAAGATACTTGAAAGGCGCAGAAAAATGTCGCCTGTCTGGGAGGAATAATAATGGAATATTCAAACAAAGTAATGGATCATTTCGCAAATCCCCGCAACGTTGGTGAACTGGACGGCGCAAACGCAGTCGGTCAGGTCGGCAACCTCAAGTGCGGCGATATCATGAAGATTTACATGAAGATAGAAGACGATATCATCAAGGATATCTCCTTCAAGACCTTTGGCTGCGGTGCTGCGATCGCAACATCCTCCATGGCTACCGAAATGGTAAAAGGCAAGACTATTCAGGAAGCTCTCAAGCTGACCAACTCTGCAGTTGTCGAGGCTCTCGAGGGTCTGCCCCCTGCAAAGGTACACTGCTCCGTCCTGGCAGAAGAAGCTATCAAAGCCGCTCTCGCCGACTACTACAAGAATCAGGGTATAGATCCCACACCCATCATCGGCTGCACAGGTGACTGCCAGCACTGCCACTCCGATCATCATTAAAAAAATCACCTTTCTCCGCGAATACTGCCTAACTCTCGCTTGCCGTACACAAAGTACTGTCTGCGCTCGAGATTAGTTGTCTCGCGAAGAAATCTGATTTTCCCCAAGTATATTTAATAGGATGGTAGGGGAGGGTCTCTGTGCCCTCCCGCTCATCAATCCGTGCGCTTGCGCACACCTTCGCTATTAGCTATTCACTATTAGCTATTAACTCTCTTGACAAACGTCAAGAATAATACTATAATCCATACAAATCCGATGATCGGGACAGAGCAATCCTTCCCCCGGCACAGAGAGTCCGCGCCGCAGGCTGAGAGCGCAGACAACACAGTTTTGCTCATACCACCCGTGAGGAGCAGGGCTCAACAGGCGCGCCTCAGTATGCCCTTGCCGCAAGTCAGCGTTATCGACCTATAAGCGGCGGCAGTTTTGCCGCAAGCAGAGTGGAACCGCGGAAAATGTATTTTCGTCTCTGCAGCAGAGTATTGTACTACCCTGCTGCGGAGACTTTTTATTTTAGCTAATAGCTAATAACTAAGAGCTAATAGCTATGGTGTCCGCGGAGCGGACGTTATTTAATAGGTCGGCGTAGCCGACACATTAGCTATTCGCTATTCACTATTAGCTATTCGCTAAAAAACCATTAGTTTTTTATAAAATCTTATCATACAAAGGAGACACACCATTATGAAAATTATCAGCAACGGTCAGGCTTTTGAGCTGGAAGACGGCGTTCTTGCTCTCGATGCCGCCAAGATCGTTCTCGGCTCCAATGCAGGCCTGCTTTCCTGCCGCA
>JAFYMQ010000073.1 GCA_017556565.1 Clostridia bacterium
CAGGCACCAAGGCTCCTCAGGCAGCAGGCAAGATCCACAGCGACTTTGAGCGCGGCTTTATCCGTGCCGAGGTAGTGGCATTTGATACTCTGATGGAGTGCGGATCTTTTGCCGCCGCAAAGGAAAAGGGCATGGTACGCAGCGAGGGCAAGGAATACGTTATGCAGGACGGCGATATAGTCCTCTTCCGCTTCAACGTCTGATCCTGCCTCAAACAAATCTATATAACAACAAAACACCGATGCCTGAACATGCATCGGTGTTTTTTATTGCTGTCAAAACAGATTCATAACGTCGATATACTTGCCGTACTGGGTAACCGATACGTGGACGTGGTATGGCTGGCTGCTTTCTGCAATAGCTGTGCCGCCTGCCGTGCCGACCGCATCGCCCATTTTGAGGTTGTCGCCCTTTTTGACTACCTGAACAGAGGACAGTCCCATATACCAGCTGACTAGTCCGTCCGCGTGCTCAACAGCGACAGTATATCCCATAAGTCCATCCTCGTATACATCCAGCACCTTGCCGTCTCTGATGCAGAATACGGTATCGCCCTGTGTGCAGGAATAATCGGTGCCGTTGTGGGTGCGCCAATCACACATGGTCTGGTCATATACCAGCTTGTCCCCCGAAAAGGACTTGATTATATCCCCTGCCGTTGGTGCAACAGCTTTTGCCGTCGCTGCGGCAGGTTTGTCTGTGTCTGCCGATGCGGGAGTGTCGGTATCATCGGGCACATCCTCGTCAGGCTGTCCGGATACGGGCTGATCGTCACCTATAACCTTGTCGTCAGGCTGCCAGATAACAGGCTCGTCTCCGTCAGGCTCATCATCGGGCAGAAATACCGTGCCCGAATCTATCTCTACAAGGTCAAAGTCCTCGCTGTCAAGGGTGTTAGTGAAGAACAGTACATAACCCGATACACCTATTGCGATGACGCAAAGGCTCAGGATTATGTAAAATCCCTTACCCTCCACTATTTTCAGCAGGTCTGAAATCCTGCTGCTTTTTTTGTTGTTCATATAATGCACCTCCGCAAATATTATCTCCGAAGATGCATTTTATTATTCAGTTGAAAATCAATTTTTGACCATAAGCTGAACGCCTGTGTAATAGTGCAGGATTATCTCATCAAAAGCCGCACCGCCAAGCGCCATCTCACGGGCGCCGTACTGGCTCATCCCCACTCCGTGGCCCGTGCCTACCGTAGAGAATATGACCTCGCCGTTTTTAAGTTCGATACCGAAGTTTGTGGAGTTGAGCTCAAACATAGCGCGCACCTCGGTGCCTTTCAGTTTTATCCCGCCGATCTCTATGCTTAACACGCCGCCGCTTTGGCTGCGGGTTATCTGTCCTGTCCATTCAGAGGGGTTTGTTAAGAAGCTTGCGCTCGGGTATTTTGCGAGTACTGTATTGCAGAAATCCCTCTGTTTTAACGTGACCGTGCCGTAGTAATTGGGTGATGCACTGCCGCCCACGCTGGAAACTGATGTAAGGTATGAATACTTGACACCCCACACATTCTCAGCATCTTCGGTCATATCCGACGAAGATGAGTGAAACACTGCCGCTATAACCTCACCTCCGGACACCGCGACTATGCCGTCGGTCTGCTCTACCGCCTCATATATGCGCTCTGCGTAATAATCGGCATCATCTCCCCACAGATTTTTGCCATCGGCAGCTATATCAAAAAACGCCGTGCAATGGGTATAGTCGTCACAAAGCTGTGCGCCGCCATCGTGGGTCTGTCCCGACATTTCTATCTTGTAGAGCATATAGCTTCTTGCCGCAACCGCCTGAGCTTTGAGCGCCTCTACGGGAAAAGACGCGGGCATCTCTGCCGCCACCACGCCTGCAAGATAATCTTTGATGGTCAGGCGCACAGTCTCGCCTTGTATCATGACCGAGACGTAGTTATTTTCATCATAGCTTTTCGGCTGATTTTGCTGCTCACTTGACGCCTGAGACTGCTGCGACTGCTGAGCACGCTCGGTAAGCTCACGCATGGTGTCATTCCAGATATCAAATGCCGTTATATAGTCAGTATTTTCTTTTTGGGTAGTTTTATCCTCTGTTTTATTCCCCGAACTTACGTGTGCACCTACCGTTATAACGGGCAAAGCATAAACAAAAGCGCAGAATATCAAAAGTGAGGTCAAGATTTTTTTCATACAATCATTTCCTTTTACCCAATATTGTGATATAATGACAAATAAGCTGCATACATAGGGTTATCGCAGCAAACGGCATATCACTATTCATATATTATTAGGACAGGAAGCATACAATGACTAATACACAAAAGTTTCTTTCTCTCTCCGTTCTGTTCTCTGTCATGTGCGGTGTTTTTTGCGCTCTGGTACGGTGCGGAACGATTTTTGACGATCCTTTCAAAGCCTTTTATTGGGCATTTATTATCTGTGGCGCGCTGATTGCGGCTGCTGCCTATTTTGTAGCCGCCCAGTCAAAGGCTGAGGGACGCGAGGATATGGCTGTATTTACCTCTGACCAAGCCGCAAAAACAAGTGCCGCCAGTCATTCGGTCGCGGTGATGTTTGCCATGCTGCTCGGTGCGGGTCTGTTGGCTATATGCGCTGTAAGAGGATTTGTTATCAGGACAGACAAGCTGTCCACTATTATCGCAGTATTTGCATTTGCCGCAGCATTCACCCTTGCGCTCCGCGCTCTCAACAAAGAACAGAGCGAAAAGACCGGCATACTCTCCGTGTATCCTATATATTATCTGTGTCTGTATCTGCTGCTGTTTTACCGTGATACCGCAACCGGTGCTAACATCGACGTTTACGGCCCCCAGACCATTACCCTGTCCGTACTGATATTTGCGGCATATTTCAACTCGGCAGTCAAGTTTGAGCGTCGCGCTCCAATGCTGAGATTTACTTTTGGCCTGCTGAGCCTGACGGTATTTGTAAGCGAGCTTGCCGGATATATTATTGACCGCTCTACCCTCACCTGTGTTGATCCTGCATTTTTCCTGACAATGGTCGGCGGATTTACAATATATTTTGTAGCATCCCTCTACACTATCCCTCTCAGATTGTTCCGGGACAAGAAAAAGAAGAAAGCCGACGACGAGCAAAGCTCAAGTGCAGATCCCCCCTGCGCTGATGCCACCTCAACCGAAGCCGAAACCCCCAACGATAACACGTAAACAACATATAATGCAAAAAGCCACCTGCAAAAATGCAGGTGGCTTTTTATTATTTGTATTCAGTACAAACTGTCGGGCAGTATCTCGGCAAGCTCTACAAGCGCCGTATTGGTGCCGCTCATATACTTGGTTCCCGGAGATTTGAAACGGCATACTGTATCGTCGTCAACTCTGGGCAGCAAAATCGCCAGACGGTCGCCATCCCTCTCCGCGGTCATAAGAAAACTGCCGCCATTGTAGGCTGCCATTGCTTTGACGGTCAGCAGACTCTGCACAAGCTCATTATCCACAGATGTCTCGCAATCGCTGTGTTCACTCACAGATTTTACCAGCATTCTGTCGCTGAGCAGACGGTTGGGCGAAAGCACCGATATCAGAATATCCTGCTCCTTGCTGACTATCTCGACCTTGAGATATCTGACAGCTGATTTTCCACTGCTTTTGAGCACGCAGGATATAATATTGGCCAGCATACGCTCCACGTGCTCGGAAACGCAGTTGGATATATGCCGCTCACCGTCATGCCATAATTCAAGCTCGGTATCCACCGACCTGAGCGAAAACTTAAGCTTGTCAACAACGGCAGTGCATATCTCAAGAATATCATGATCGCGCTTTTCGGCTTTTATGGTACCGTTTTTGCACGCTACTCTGTCAAACACGTTTCTCGAGGCTCTGAGCAGGCGGTATATATTCTTGCGCGCGAACATAGCTGTGGGATTATCTTCACCGCCAAAGTTGGAAAGCGCACCCAGAAGATTGCTGAGCAGCACATTTATCTCACCCTGCAGATACTTGAGCGAGTTGTCGCTGCCATCGGTTGCGGAGTGCTCGTCCTCTTCATAAAATGCTATGATGATGGCACCGCCCTCGCGTTCGGAAAGCGCCGAGTATTTTTTGCCGCCCAGCAGGCAGTAAAAGCTGCAGTACTCACCTGCCGCCGACTTTGCAATTATATCAGATACTGTCTTGTCATCCAGAAAGTCATTCAGGTTTCTTCCCGCAAGCTCTGTGCCCAGCCTGATCTTAAGTTCGGCAGATGCGTGAACCACCCTGCCGGACAGACTGCAGGCAAGAACAAAATCGGACTCTGCCGGGTTGCCCGAACCGTATCGGTCTACGGCTCTTTTGTAACCGCTTACCTCCGCCATTTTTCTACGTCCCCCACACTTTTTTAATGTGTCTTTTGTATATAATACCACAATCGGGTATACTCTTCAATATATTATCAAACAAAATGTTGCTTTTATGATCAATTTTACGCAGTTAGCAAATATTTCCTTGATTTGTGGAAAACATGGGTTTATACTTGCATCCAAAGAAAGATTTGTTATATCGATATATCAATTACGGATTATTTTTTCAATATAGACTGGAGGAAATCTTATGGCAATCAACATCGGAATCAACGGATTCGGAAGAATCGGAAGTTTGGTTCTTCGCGCAGGCACAGAGCGCACCGGGATCAATTTTGTAGGTATCAACGATCCTTTCATCGATCTCGACTACATGAAGTACATGCTGAAGTATGACTCCGTTCACGGCAGATTCGACGGCACCATCGAGATCGCTGACGGCAAGCTGGTTGTCAACGGCAACGCTATCACCGTCTTCGCAAAGATGAACGCATCCGAGATCGACTGGGCTTCCTGCGGCGCTGAGTACATCGCTGAGGCTACCGGTATCAACACCACCATCGAAAAGGCAAGCGCACACTTTGTTGGCGGCGCTAAGAAGGTAGTTATCACCGCTCCTTCTTCCGACGCTCCCATGTTCGTTTGCGGCGTAAACCTTGACAAGTACAGCAAGGACATGAACGTTGTTTCCAACGCTTCCTGCACCACCAACTGCTTGGCACCCCTTACCAAGGTTATCAACGACAACTTCGGCATCATCGAGGGTCTGATGACC
>JAFYMQ010000074.1 GCA_017556565.1 Clostridia bacterium
GCTGATGAAGTGGTTGTCCCCGAGGGTAAAACGGTTTATCTTACATTTGACGACGGTCCCTCCGACCGTACTGACGAGATTCTTGAGATTCTTGACAGATACAATATAAAAGCTACGTTCTTTGTTATGCCCAGAAAGACCGATGCCTGCTACAAGCGTCTGCGCGCTATTGTCGAAGCGGGACACACCATTGGTGTTCACACCTATTCCCATGACTACAGTGTTATGTATGCATCTGTGGAAGCTTATCTGGAAGACTTTAACAAAGCATACGAGATCATTGTTGACGCGACCGGTGTCAAGCCTGATATATTCAGATTTGCAGGTGGCAGTCTCAATGACAAGACCTACAAGATCATAGCAGAAATGACCCGCCGCGGCTTTACCTACTACGATTGGAATGCAAGCGGAGACGATTCGGTATCCAGCCCCAAGCCCACCACCCAGTCCATTATTGATAACTCTCTCTATTGGGTAAGACTGAAGAAAGAAGCCGTGCTGCTTCTCCATGACGAAAAGTCCAAGACCTATACCGTCCAGGCTCTGCCCACTATTATAGAAACTCTGCTGTCTGAGGGATACCAGTTCCTGCCTATGAATAATCAGGTCACACTGTATCAGCAGCGCAAATTACAAAAATAACCGACTTTACGGCTCGCAGTATTCTTACTGCGGGCCGTTTTGTATTGAAAATGGTAATAATATTTAGTATAATTATCTGCAGTACATTTGTTTGGAGATCATATGATGCCTGAGTTCAAAATAAAAAGCAATTTCAAACCCGCAGGTGGACAGCCGCAGGCTATAGAGCAGCTTGTAAACGGCGTCAATCTGGGATTTGCCGAGCAGACAATGCTGGGCGTTACCGGCGCGGGCAAAACCTTTGTTATGGCAAATATCATCGAGCAGGTGCAGAAGCCTACACTGATACTTACCCACAACAAGACCCTTGCGGCACAGCTGTGCTCTGAGTTCAGAGAGTTTTTTCCCGACAATGCGGTAGAGTTTTTTGTATCCTATTACGATTATTATCAGCCTGAGGCATATATTCCGTCCACAGACACTTATATAGAGAAAGACTCGGACGTTAACAGTGAGCTTGAGCGACTTCGTCACTCCGCCACATCAAGTCTGTTTGAACGCAGAGACGTCATTATCGTGGCAAGCGTGTCCAGTATATACTCTCTCGGTAACCCTATCGATTATGCCAGCATGGTGATTTCGCTCCGTGTAGGGCAGGAGAGAGACCGGGACGAAGTCTGCAAGCGACTTGTAGATATTCAGTATGAGCGCAACGATATCAACTTTGACCGCAACAAGTTCCGCGTACGCGGTGACACTATTGAGATTCATCTTGCGTATGTTGACGATTATGCTATACGTGTCGAGTTTTTTGGTGACGAGATAGAGCGCATTTCCGAGATAAATCCGCTTACCGGCGGGGTTATGCGCTATGTCGATCATGTTGCGATTTATCCTGCATCCCATTACGTTATACCCAGAGACAAGATGGAAGAGGCACTTGCGGAGATCGAAGAAGAATTCGAGGACAGAGTCAAATGGTTTGAGGCAAACGGAAAGCTTATCGAGGCGCAGCGTATAAGACAGCGCACCCAGTATGATATTGAGATGATGCGTGAGATAGGATTCTGCACGGGTATAGAGAATTATTCCCGTGTGCTTTCGCGCCGTGCCCCGGGCAGCGCACCCTATACGCTGATGGACTATTTCCCAAAAGATTATCTGACCATCATTGATGAGTCTCATGTTATGCTGCCTCAGCTGCGTGCTATGTACAGAGGCGACAGAGCACGCAAAGATATGCTGGTTGACTACGGATTCAGACTGCCGTCTGCCTATGACAACCGCCCGCTTAACTTTGATGAGTTCAACGACAGACTCAATCAGGTCATATACGTCAGCGCAACACCGTCCGACTACGAGCAGTCCAGATCTTCGCAGATAGTAGAGCAGATAATTCGTCCTACAGGATTGCTTGATCCCATTGTTGAGGTGCGTCCGGTTGAAGGCCAGATAGACGATCTTGCAAACGAGATCAAAAAACGCGAGAAACTTGGAGAGCGCGTACTCGTGACCACTCTCACCAAGCGCATGGCAGAGGATCTGACCGATTATTTTTGCAAAAATGACATCAAAGCCCGTTATATGCATCACGACATCAATACCATTGAGCGTATGCAGCTGCTGCGTGATCTGAGACTCGGAGAGTACCAGGTGCTTGTCGGTATCAACCTGCTGCGTGAGGGTCTTGACCTGCCCGAGGTATCGCTGGTTGCGATCATCGATGCGGACAAAGAAGGCTTTTTGAGAAGCCGCACATCACTTATACAGACTATCGGCAGAGCGGCTCGAAACGCAGGCGGCAGGGTCATCATGTATGCCGATAACATAACCCCGTCCATGCAGAGTGCTATTGATGAGACCGAGCGCAGACGAGATATTCAGCAGCGGTATAACGATGAGAACGGCATCGTGCCCAAGACTGTTTTCAAGTCGGTGCGTGACATTATAGAGATATCTCACGATGCATCCAAACTGCCCGAATCAAGCCGCAAAAAGCTGTCCAAGGCTGCAAAGCAGGACGAGATAGCCAAGCTTGAAAAGGGTATGATGGAGGCTGCCAAGATGCTCGATTTTGAATATGCAGCAGTGCTGCGAGACAGAATAAAAAAGCTGCGCAGTGAGCTTAAATAGCATACGGAGAAGACTATGAGAGATTCGATTTATATCAAAGGTGCAAAAGAAAACAATCTTAAAAATATCGACGTGGAGATCAAGCGCGACACACTTACCGTTGTGACCGGAATATCGGGCAGCGGCAAGAGCTCGCTGGCATTTGATACCATATACGCAGAGGGACAGAGACGATACGTTGAGTCCTTGTCCAGCTATGCGCGAATGTTCCTTGGACAGATGAAAAAGCCTGATGTTGACTACATCGAGGGACTGTCTCCCGCTATCTCGATAGACCAGAAAACCACGTCAAAAAATCCCCGCTCAACTGTGGGTACGGTTACCGAGATATATGACTACCTGCGTCTTTTGTGGGCGAGGGTAGGCGTACCGCATTGTCCCAAGTGCGGCAAAGAGATCAAGCAGCAGTCGGTTGATCAGGTCATAGACATACTGATGGAGCATAGCGACGGCACCAAGATGATCGTTATGGCGCCTGTTATCAGGAGCAAAAAAGGCGAGCATCAAAAAGTGCTTGAGGATGCAAAAAAGAGCGGATATGTCCGTGTCCGTGTCGATGGCAATATGTATGACCTGAGCGAGACTATCGAGCTTGAAAAGAACAAGAAACATAATATTGATATTGTTGTAGACCGTATAGTAATAAAAGAGGGCATAAGACAGCGCCTGACCGACTCGGTGGAAACTGCCATAAATCTGACGGGCGGACTCGTGCTCGTTGATATCATGGGCAGCGGTGAGCAGCTGTTTTCCCAGAGTTTTTCCTGCCCCGACTGCGGAATATCCATCGAGGAACTGTCGCCCAGACTGTTTTCCTTTAACAATCCCTACGGCGCATGCCCTGAGTGCGACGGACTTGGAATGCGTCTTGAGGTCACGGTAGACAAGATTATACCAAATCCAAATCTGTCAATAAATGAAGGCGCTGTAAAGGCGTCTGGCTTTTCGGTTACAGACAAAGAAAGTATAGCCGTAATGTACTTCAAAGCTCTGTCGCAGAAGTATGGATTTTCTCTTGACACACCGGTCAAAGACCTGACCGCCGATGTTCTTGACAAAATCCTCTACGGCACCAAGGGTGACAAGCTTGAACTCAGATGGTCACGTGGTGGAGGATACGGCGTGTACAGTCAGGCCTTTGAGGGAGTTATTCCCAATCTTGAGCGCCGTCACAAAGAGACCACCAGTGACTATATGCGCGACGATATTGAGGAGTGCATGAGCGAGATACCCTGCACCAAGTGCGGCGGCAAGAGGCTGAATAATAACGCGCTGGCTGTTACTGTAGGCGGCATCAATATAGCACAGTTTACCGATATGTCTATTGCCAATGAGCTTAGGTTTATTGATGAGCTTGATCTTTCTGCCAGAGACATGATGATAGCCGAGCGTATTCTCAAAGAGATCCGCTCCAGACTTGATTTTCTCAAGAGTGTGGGTCTTGAGTATCTGACCATGTCGCGCTCGTCCAGTACACTTTCGGGCGGTGAGAGTCAGCGCATCAGACTGGCAACACAGATAGGCAGTCAGCTTATGGGTGTGCTGTATGTTCTTGACGAGCCGTCTATCGGTCTGCATCAGCATGACAATGACAAGCTGATTGACTCACTTAAAAAGCTCAGGGATCTTGGTAATACCCTGATCGTTGTCGAGCATGACGAGGACACTATGCGCGCGGCTGATTGTATTGTAGATATAGGCCCCGGTGCAGGCGTACACGGCGGCAATGTTGTTGCTGTTGGTACGGCGCAGGAGATAGAGCAGTGTGATGAGTCCTATACCGGTCTGTATCTGAGCGGCAAGAGGTCTATCAAAATACCCGAAAAACGCCGCGAGGGTAACGGCAATTACATCGAGATCAAAGGTGCTTGCGAGAATAATCTCAAGGATATTGATGTCAGGATCCCGCTGGGTACTTTTACCTGCGTGACCGGTCTGTCGGGCAGCGGCAAAAGCTCGCTGATCAACGAGATCCTCTACAAGCGTCTTGCGGCTGACCTTAACGGTGCGCGCCTCAGGGCGGGTCTGCATCGCGATATAGAGGGTCTTGACAATCTTGACAAGATCATCAATATCGATCAGTCTCCCATCGGCAGAACACCCCGCTCCAATCCTGCAACCTATACTGGCGTGTTTACCGATATCAGAGATCTGTTTGCCAAGACCCAGGATGCAAAGGCAAAAGGCTACGGCCCCGGCAGATTTTCTTTCAACGTCAGGGGAGGCAGATGCGAATCCTGCTCGGGTGACGGTCTTGTAAAAATCGAGATGCACTTTTTGCCTGATATATACGTGCCCTGTGAAGTCTGCAAGGGCAAAAGATACAACAGAGAGACGCTGGAGGTCAGATACAAGGGCAAGAATATCAGCGAAGTGCTGGACATGACTGTTGAAGAGGCACTGGTGTTCTTTGAAAATATCTCCAAGATAAGAAATAAGCTTCAGACCCTCCATGATGTAGGCCTGGGTTATGTCAAGCTTGGTCAGTCGTCCACCACTCTGTCGGGCGGTGAGGCACAGCGAGTCAAGCTTGCAACAGAGCTTTCCAAGCGCTCGACAGGTAAGACTATATACGTTCTGGACGAGCCTACAACAGGCCTGCACAGTTATGACGTGCACAAGCTTATAGAGGTGCTGAGCAGACTTGTGGATGCTGGTAATACTGTTGTCGTGATAGAGCATAATCTTGATGTTATCAAGGTTGCCGACCATATCATTGACCTTGGTCCCGAGGGTGGAGACAGGGGAGGATATATTGTCGCCTGCGGTACTCCGGAAGAGGTCAGCTGCGTTGAGGGTTCATATACCGGCAACTATCTTGCGCGTATTCTCAAATGATAAGATTTTTTTCAATTACTTTACAAAAAAGACTTTTCAAATGTGCTGATTTATATTAAAATATAGGTTAGTAAAAATGACGGAGGTAAGGTCATGAGTGAAGCACAGTACAAAAGAGTGTTGATAAAAGTCAGCAGTGAAGCTCTCGCTGCCGACAAGAAAACCGGTCTTGATTTTGACTTTATTACCCGTGTTGCAAATGCTGTAAAAACCTGCTCGGATATGGGTGTTGAGATAGGCATTGTCGTCGGCGGCGGTAATTTCTGGCGCGGCGTCAAGGATGGCGGCGGCAAGGTCGAGCGCACAAGAGCCGACTATATGGGTATGCTTGCCACTACCATGAATGCTCTTGCTCTTGCCGACGTTCTGCAGGGTGTAGGCGTTGAAGCACGTGTTCAGACATCTATCGATATGATAAAGATCGCAGAGCCCTATACCAGAAACAAGGCAGTGTCCCACCTCAACAAGGGCAGAGTTGTTATTTTTGCCTGCGGTACGGGCAATCCTTTCTTCTCTACCGATACAGGCGCAGTTCTTAAAGCTGCCGAGATCGGAGCAGAGGTTATCCTGCTGGCAAAGAATATCGACGGTGTTTATGATGCAGATCCTGCCAAGGTAAAGGATGCCAAGAAGTTTGACTCCATTACCTATGACGAAGTTCTGGCACGCGGTCTTGCTGTTATGGATACAGCAGCAACCGCTCTGGCAAAAGAGAACAATATCCCCGTTATCGTGTTTGCTGTAAAAG
>JAFYMQ010000075.1 GCA_017556565.1 Clostridia bacterium
CGGGTATATGCAAAGCCCGCGCAAAGCTACTGTTGGTATGTTAATTTTCATTCTTTCTGTCATTTCAGAGTCCTCCCAATATGTCATTTTATTATATCAAATGTCAAGACATATTGCAAGTATAGATATATGTATAAAGAATTAAATAAATCATAAATAGGTTAATATGCTGATATTGCTCCATACAACAAATAAAGCCACCCTAAAAAGAGTGGCTTTATGACTTATGATAAACGTTTACCTTCGGTAAGCATTCTGGAAACAGTCTTGGGCTGATCAAGTCCCAGTACGCAATCTTTTGTGATCACGACACGTTCAAGAGATCTGTCAGATGCTGCTTCGTACATAATATTAAGCATCATGCTCTCGAGAACCGAACGCAGACCTCTCGCACCTGTTCCGCGCTCAAGAGTCTTTTCGACAATGGCGTCCAGCGCATCCTGCTCAAACTCAAGCTCAACACCATCGATCTCAAACAGACGCTTGTACTGCTTGATGATAGCGTTTTTGGGCTTGATCAAGATATCCAGTAGTGCATCTCTGTCCAGCTGATCGAGAGACACGATAACAGGCAGTCTGCCTACAAGCTCGGGTATAAGACCAAACTTGAGAACGTCGTGTGCCTCAGCAAGCTGAAGGATCTTGTCGGTAGTTCTGTCATCCTTGGTCAAAATCTTGGAGCCAAAACCAACAACACTGCTGCCCAGGCGCTTTTCGATAACCTTGTCAAGACCGTCAAAAGCACCGCCGCAGATAAACAGAATGTTGGATGTGTCTATCTGGATAAACTCCTGCTGAGGATGTTTTCTGCCGCCCTTTGGAGGAACGTTTGCAACAGTGCCCTCAAGAATCTTGAGCAAAGCCTGCTGTACACCCTCACCCGATACGTCGCGGGTAATAGATACGTTCTCGCTCTTTCTGGATATCTTGTCTATCTCATCAATATAGATAATACCCTTCTGCGCCTGCTCAACGTCAAAATCGGCAGCCTGCAGCAAACGGAGCAGAATGTTCTCTACGTCCTCACCGACATAACCGGCCTCGGTAAGTGTTGTTGCATCGGCAATGGCAAAAGGCACGTTAAGCGCCTTTGCCAGCGACTGTGCAAGATATGTTTTTCCGCAGCCTGTGGGACCTATCATCAGGATATTGCTCTTGCTGAGTTCTACCTGAGAGTCATCCTTGACCGCAGTAATACGTTTGTAGTGGTTATAAACCGCCACACAGAGGGCGATCTTTGCTTTGTCCTGACCGATAACATACTGATCCAGAACAGCTTTCATCTCATTGGGACGGGGAAAATCTGCGATAGTCAGACTTTCCGCTTTTGCTGCCTTGGAGCCTTTTGTATGTTTGTTGGGAACTTTGCCTTCCATCAAGTCAAAGCATACGTTTACGCACTCGTTACAGATACAAGCATCTTTTCCGATGAAAAGACGCTCAACCTCATCCTGTCTGCGTCCGCAAAAGTTGCAGACAGGATTTCTTGAACTTCCCGCCATAGTTACCTCTTCTCAAAGACCTTGTCAATAAGTCCGTACTCGGCTGCCTGCTGGGCAGTCATAAAGTTGTCGCGATCGGTATCCCTCTCGATAACCTCGAGGGGCTGACCTGTGCGCTCACTGAGAATACGATTGAGCTTATCTTTTGTGCGGAGGATGTGATCGGCATGGATTTTGATATCGCTTGCCTGACCCTTCATTCCGCCGAGAGGCTGATGGATCATAATCTCACTGTTGGGAAGAGCATATCTCTTGCCCTTGGCACCTGCGCTGAGCAGGAATGCTCCCATGCTTGCTGCCATACCGATGCAGATGGTGCTGACATCGCACTTGATGTACTGCATAGTAACATAAATAGCCATACCTGCGCTTACAGAACCGCCGGGGCTGTTGATATAAAAACTTATATCTTTGTCGGGATCCTGTGCCTCAAGATAAAGAAGCTGTGCAACAATCAGGCTTGCGGTAGTATCGTTTACCTCATCAGACAGCATAATGATTCTGTCGTTGAGCAATCTGGAATAGATATCATAGGATCTCTCTCCGCGGCTGCTCTGTTCAATTACCATTGGGATATAAGGCATAGTCATACTCCTTTCGTCAGTAATGATTCTATATCCAATAATGGGAAAATATTGTCAGAAAAAGTCGAATTATTCTTCGTCTTTCTTAGCGGTCTTCTTTGCAGCGGGCTTCTTAGCTGCCTTTGCGGTGGACTTGACAACTTCCAGAGCCTTCTGAACCAGCATGTCACCCTTCATATCTTCGGCAGCGATGAACTCCTTGATACGTGCAACGTCCATCTTGTTGCTCTCAGCAAGTGCTGCAAACTCAGCATCAACAGCCTCGTCGGTGATCTCGATGCCCTCAGCCTTTGCAACTGCTTCCAGAGCCAGGCGAACCTTTACGTTACGCTCAGCCTGAACGCCGAATACCTGACGGAAAGACTCCATGGTCATACCGCTCATCTGCAGGTAGGTGTTCATATCCATGCCCTGTGCAGCGAGACGGTAGGAGAAATCGTCAACGATCTTATCGGTCTGGGTGTCGATCATGACCTGGGGAACGTCGCACTTGAAGCCTTCGAGCAGCTTGTCGAGGATCTTCTCTTCGAAATCTGCAGCAGCTCTCTGCTCCTTGCCCTCACGGATGCGAGCCTTGATGCTTGCCTTGTACTCGTCCAGAGTATCAAACTCGGAAACATCCTTAGCGAACTCATCGTCCAGCTCAGGCTTTACGCTCTCCTTGACAGCTTTGATCAGGCACTTGAAGGTAGCTTCCTTGCCTGCCAGCTCGGTTGCCTGATAATCTTCGGGGAAAGTAACGATAACGTCGCAAGCCTCGCCTGCGGTCTTACCTACCAGCTGCTCCTCGAAGCCGGGGATGAACATGCCGGAACCGATCTTGAGGTCATAGTCCTCAGCCTTGCCGCCGTCGAATGCTACGCCGTCAACATAACCGTCAAAGTCAAAGGTGATGATGTCGCCGTTCTCAACAGCACGCTCAACAGTAACCTGACGAGCATTGCGCTCTCTTACGCGCTCGATCTCAGCCTCGATCTCCTTCTCGGTTACGCGGACAGTCTGCTTCTCAGCTTCCAGACCCTTGTACTCACCGATCTCAGCCTCGGGCTTAACGGTTACGATAGCCTTATAAGTAAACTCGCCATCCTTGATATCAAGGTCGGTAACAGCAGGACGATCGATAGGAGTAATGCCTGCAGCCTTTACAGCCTCGTAATAGGAATCTTCGCAAGCAAAGTTCATAGCATCTTCGTAAAATACTTCGGGACCATACAGCTTCTCGATGATCTTACGGGGAGCCTTGCCCTTGCGGAAGCCCTGGATGTTGATCTTGCCAACGTTCATACGGTAAGAACGCTCACAAGCCTTCTCAAACTCTTCCTTGCCGACCAGAATGGACAGCTCTACCTGGTTGTTTTCTTTCTTTTCTGCGCTGATTAACTTCACAAATGTTTCCCCCTTGAGGTTTTTATATATTTTTTAATATTATTCTGACAATTTTAGCGGAACAAAATCCAATGCATCCGCAGATACAATAGAATAGTCAATTCCACCTCGCATTCCTCTGAATGCATTTCTTATGCTCTCTCCGTGCAGATGGCCGTAACAGCAGCGCTTTACACCAAACTCTTTCATAACGTCGGTAAAGGCGCTGATCTCAAAATCACGGCAAACAGGCGGATAATGCAAAAAACAAATTATCTCTTTGTCTTCTGCCTGCGAAAAAGCCGACTGAAGCGACTGTCTGAGGCGGATAACCTCGCGCTTGAAAATCTTGTCCTCTTCGCTTGATGCATTATTACTATCATACATCCATCCACGTGTTCCGCACAAGAGTATTTTTGAATTATATTCAAAAAAATTATTATGCAAAAAGTCAATCGTGGTTATATTGTTGGCAGCAAAGAACTTTTTCATCTTTGCAACAGTATCCCACCAATAATCATGATTGCCTTTTAACAGCAATTTTCTGCCCGGGAAGCTGTCCAAAAGCTTGAAGTCAGGCAACGTATCGCTCAGACTCATACCCCACGAAAAATCACCGCATATCACAAGAGTGTCATCCTGCTGCATGCATTCTCCAATGGAGGCTATAAGCTTTTTGTCATATCCCAGCCATCTTCCGCCAAAAACATCCATAGGTTTGTCTCTGTCGGACGAAAAATGGGTATCTCCAATTACATATAAAGCCATAAATCACCCGCCGAAGGCATTCTCTATATGATTTATCTCCCCGAGATCGGTATAAATCTCTACAATATCAAATCTTGGCTGCAAGTCACACTTGTTGAGCTGCAGCCAATGCTGCGCGGTTTTGATGATCTTTTGCTGTTTTGTATATGTCACAGCCTCAAAAGCCTCGCTGAAGTCTTTGTTTTTGCGAAGTTTTACCTCTACAAATACGATAACCTTCCTGTGCCTGAAAATCAGATCAATTTCACCGAATCTGCTGCGGAATCTTGCATCAACAAGTTTATAACGTTTTCTTTTGAGATAGTGAGCGGCGTATATCTCGCCGTCATATCCCGTTGCGTTTTTCACGTTCTTTGGAGAGTATCTGATAGTTACCTCTCCCCTCCGCAGATATTCTTGAGAAATGTCTTTCTGTGTATTTTACACGGACCGTGAAGCTTGATTGCTTCAACATGCACTTTCGTGCCGTATCCCTTATGTTTTTCGAACATATATTGAGGATATTCCTGAGCCATTTTGAGCATAAAACGGTCACGGCTTACTTTTGCAAGAATTGATGCAGCCGCAATAGATGCAGACTTTCCGTCGCCACCTATAACGCACAATGTCTCAACCCCTGCATTTGGATCACGATTGCCGTCTACAAGCAAAAAATCAGGTTTGATTTCAAGAGACGCAACAGCCTGACGCATAGCAAGCATTCTTGCATTGAGGATATTGATATCGTCAATAACAGTTTCGGACACGTCAACTATCGCATAAGCCTGCGCTTTTTCAACTATCTCATCAAAGAGCTTTTCACGCTTCTTTTCGGACAGTTTTTTAGAATCGTTGAGCCCCTCTATAACAGTATCCTTGCCCAATATCACGGCTGCGGCATAAACAGGGCCCGCAAGAGGACCTGCACCCGCTTCGTCTGTACCGCATACAAACTCATAGCCCTTGGCGTAAAGCTCGTTCTCAAAAGAATACATAATTATCAGCGTCCGGTCGGAGATTCGAGAGTTATTCTGCCAAGCTTGCCGCTTCTGAACTCGGTCAGCAGCATCTTAGACGCACGTTCGGTATCAGGCTCGTTGCCTCTGAGCACCATAGCTCTGGAAAAAGCTATTTTCTGCAGCAGATCATAGTCACTTTCTTCTTCCGAAACTGTAATGTTAAACCGCTTTACAAGCAGCTCTTTATAAGAGTTTCTGAGCACATTGATAAGTCTGCAAGCAAGATCCTCCAGATCGAGTATCTCATCGCGTATAGTGCCGGTAAAAGCCAGATTATAGCCTATCTCGTCACTCTCGATTTTGGGCCAAAGCAGGCCGGGTGTGTCCATAAAATCGAAAGCGCCGGGCAGAGAATACCACTGATTGCCTCTTGTAACACCGGGCTTGTTGGCTGCAACCGCAGCTTTCTTGCCAAGCAGTCTGTTGATAAAAGACGATTTACCAACGTTGGGAATACCGACTATCATCAGACGCATCATTTTGCCTACCTGACCTTTTGCCTCGTTGCGGGCAATCAGCTCGGCGCAGCATTTCTTGACAGCGTTTTCAAAAGCCTTGCCGAATCCACCCTTCTCACTGTCGGTAGCGATAACGGTAAATCCGCGCTTTTGATAATATTCTTCCCATTTTGCGGTCATTGCAGGATCGGCCTGGTCGGCACGATTGAGCACTATAATGCGCCTCTTATCCCTGCAAAGCTTGTCCAGCTCAGGATTTCTGGATGCGCGAGGTATACGAGCATCAAGTATCTCACATACCGCATCAATATTTTTAAGATCGCCTGCCATAAGCCTGCGACTTTTTGCCATATGACCGGGGTACCAGTTAATACTCATTTTACTGCTCCAATATCCTTAATAGGCCAAATGCGGAAAAAGACCTTGCCGATAAGATTCGAGACAGGCTGCATGCCTATCACACTGTTACGACTGTCGGTACTGCCGTTACGGTTGTCTCCCATAAAGAAGACAAATCCCTCAGGCACTGTTACCGGATAGTCCATGTCCCCTCTTTTTCTTATCAGGTCGCTGATGTAGGGTTCAGACTGTTCTTCGCCGTTGATATAAACAGCGCCGGTATCTTTGTCTATATCGATCCCGTCACCGCCGACGCCGATAATACGCTTGACCAGAGGGCCTTGCTCATACATAGGCGCATTTACAACAACTATGTCTCCGCGCTGCGGATCGTCATATCCGATAACACGAACCAGCACCCTGTCTTTTTCCTCAAGCGTAGGATACATGGAGCTGCC
>JAFYMQ010000076.1 GCA_017556565.1 Clostridia bacterium
GGATGCGATACGCAGAGCGAAGCACTTCTTGCCCAGCAGAACGTTGCCGCCGTAACCGGAGTTGATGGACCAGATTGCGTTGTCCTCGGGGAACTGGAGAATGTATCTCTTCTCGTCGTCCAGCTCGCACTTGCCGTGGAAGCCGCGAACGAAATCGGTACCGTCACCCAGCTTGTCCAGAACAGCCTTGCCTACACGGGTCATGATAGCCATGCTGACAACAACGTAGATGGAGTCGGTGATCTCAATACCGGCCTTTGCAAAGTTGGATGCAACAGGACCCATGGAGAAAGGAATAACATACATAGTTCTGCCCTTCATGGAGCCGGCGAGGATCTCCTCTGCCATCTTGTATGCCTTCTGGGGTTCCATCCAGTTGTTGGTAGGACCGCAATCCTTTTCTTCTCTGGTACAAATAAAAGTTCTGCCTTCAACACGTGCTACGTCGTTCAGTGCAGAACGGTGATAGTAACATCCGGGAAGCTTTTCCTCGTTAAGCTTGATCATCTCGCCGGTAGCGCATGCTTCGGCGTACAGAGCATCCAACTGCTCCTGACTGCCGTCAATCCAAAGCACCTTATCGGGACATGCGAGTTTAACAGCTTTGTCAACGAACTCAAGGACCGCTTTGTTGCTTGTTAATGCCATTTTTATTCTTCCTTTCAATACAATCATTGTATGATTTAAGTTTATAATATCACAATGTTCAATATTATTCAACAATTTAAGGCAATTTTGTCAATAATTCTGCGTATTTTATCAATGAAAGCTCTTCACCACGGACGTTTTTTGACAAATCCATTGATACGAGTATCTCTTCGAGTTCGGATTTTGATATTTTGTCCTTGTAGGCAAAGCTGAGACAGTTTACAAGAGTCTTTCTGCGCTGGGCAAATGCAGCTTTTATCAGCTTGAAAAGAGCCTTTTCATCCACGTCAACGGGCGGAGTTTTCCTGATGTCAAGTCTTACGACCGTTGAGTCCACATTGGGCGCTGGAATGAAACATTCTCTGTCAACCTCGCAGACGACACTGGCTGTTGCATGATAGTCGATATAAGGGGTGAACGCACCGTAGTCGGATGTGCCGGGTTTGGCGCATATTCTGCGGGCAACCTCCCTCTGCACCATGACGGTGATACTCTCAAAACATCCGCTCTCTATAAGTGTGCTGATTGCAGGCGTGGTTATATAATAGGGCAAGTTGGCACATGCCACTACCCTTTTGCTCTCAAAAGCCGCGCAGATCTCTTTCAGGTTGACTTTCAGTATATCACCCTCAACAAGATCAAAGTTATCAAAGTCTCCGACCGTTTCTTTGAGAAGTGCGGGCAGTCTCTTGTCGAGCTCAATAGCAGTTACTCTGTCTGCACGTACAAGCAGCTCTTTTGTAAGTGCGCCTACTCCGGGGCCGACCTCGATGACACAGGTGTCTTTGTCCACACCGGCGCCCTCTGCAATGGCGACCGGCACGCTTTCTTCACACAAAAAGTTCTGTCCAAGACCCTTTGAAAAAGTAAAGCCGTGACGCTTGAGCAAAGGCTTGAGGGTATTTATATCACAAAGATTCATTCTGTCCTCCGTAAAGAAAAATAAAAACAAAAGCTCTCACACAAACCCGCTTTTGTCAATACTTGTCTCAAAACATCCTTTTTATTTATTATAAACCTAATTATGGTATTTTACAATCCTATATTTTCTGTTATAATCTATCTATAAAGCTAAGCGAGGTTGAAAACATGAATTATTTCAAAGTAACAATAACAACAACACACGATGCAGCAGACGTCATTGCTGACAGCCTGTCCCCCATTACGGGAGCATGCGTAATAGACGATCCCAAGACAGTTGACGAGCTTATTGCTGCACCCTCTCCCCGCTGGGACTATATCGGGGAAGAGGTGTTCGAAAACTCCGACAGACCTGTTACTGTATGTTTCTGGTGTGAAAACAGCGACGACGGAAAGGATATTCTGGCTCAGGTCGACGAGGTGCTGGAAGAATACCGTCAGGAAAACTCTACAGGTTTTTACGGCACTCTTGAGCAAAAGCGCGAGATAGTTGAGGACGAAAACTGGGCAAATAACTGGAAACAGTATTTCAAGCCTTTCCCTGTCGGTGAAAAACTTGTCATCCGTCCATCCTGGGAGCAGACCGAAGACCACGGCAAAATTGAGCTTGTAATCGATCCTGCGTCCAGCTTTGGTACAGGATCCCATGCCACTACCAAAATGTGCCTCGAGCACTTTCAGTCTCTCGATCTTGAGGGCAAGAATGTTTTTGATGCAGGCTACGGCAGCGGCATCCTCGCCTGCTGTACCCTGCTGTTTGGTGCAGAGCATGTCATCGCCTGCGATATAGAAGAAAATGCCATGACCGCAACGAGCGAAAATATGGCGCTCAACAATATTCCCGACGGCAAATGGACAACTGTATTGGGCGACCTTTTGTCCGATGAGAATGTACGCAGCACAATTGGCGAAAAAGCACCTTTTGACCTGATCGTTGCCAACATAGTAGCCGACGTTTTGATGCCCATGCTCCCCTATCTCAAAAAATGGCTCAAGCATGACGGTAGAATCATAATCTCGGGAATAATCGACTCCCGTGCAGACGAGGTTCTTGAGGCATACAAAAACGGCGGAATGACGCTTTGCGCCACCCGCCGTGATGCCGGTTGGGTAATGTACGAGTTTAAATAATGCCGTTTACGACAAGAACAATAAGTACACAGCTCAGTATCGCAAGGCTTGCCAGAGCATAAATAAGGAACTTATTGTTCTTCTTGGCCTGCTCGGAGCTGCCTGACAGGTTGATCAGATGGGCTTTGCGCAGAGCATTGACCAAGGGCTTGTAGAGCATAATAGTGAAGGATGCATTGGCAACAGTCTTGACAAAGTTAAAAGGCAAGAATACAGGCACAAGCATCTTGGCTATAGCCTCTCTGGGATATCCCATGTAAATTGGCGTGATGAGATAATTCCACAACACCATAATGCCCGTTGTCAGTAAACAGGCAAATACAAGACCAAGCACCGCTCCTTTGAGTGTGTGCTTTTTCTTATATATCAGAGAAGCTGTACATGCAAAAGCACCGGATGCAAGAATGTTCATTATAAGACCGATCCAACCGGTTGTGCTGACTGTTACAAGCTCAATGAATGCAACAACAAAAGACACGGCAAGAGCAGCTGCAGGACCATAAATAAAACCACTTATAACAATAATGATATCCTTGGGGTCATACTTCAAAAATCCGGCTGCAATGGCGGGTGTGAAGCGGCTTACAAACATCAGTGCATATGCTATGGCGCAAAACATGCCAAGCGTTACAAGCATCTTAACATCGATTTTTTTCTTCATAATAACCTCCTCTGATAAAAAAGCGCCCGAAATATATTCGGGCGCTTAATTCATCAGCTGCACAAAAATTGTGTGCACCAATAATCTTCTATCATCCAGACTATACTGTCGGTACCGGAATCACACCGGTTCATGCTTGCGCTCGCGGACTATACCGCCGATCGGGAATTACACCCTGCCCCGAAGAACTATTAAGTTGTTTGAGGCTTACTTGCCCATGCCGCGCTTTACCATCTCGGTGATGGCGAAGGAAGCGCAGTCTTCAGCAAACTTGCCGGGGCCGAAGCCGGCGTCATAGCCCAGCTCCTTAGCCAGCTCGTGAGTGATACGAGGACCACCGCAGATAACGATGAAACGATCACGGAGACCTTCTGCCTCGAGGAGTTCGATCATCTCAGTGAGGTTCTGGATGTGAACGTCCTTCTGGGTAACAGTCTGGGAAACGAGCAGAACATCAGCGTTGACTTCAACAGCCTTAGCGATGAACTCTTCGTTGAGAACCTGGCTGCCCATGTTGATAGCTTCGATCATCTCAAAGCGCTCGAGGCCGTAGTGACCTGCAAAGCCCTTGCGGTTCATGATAGCGTCGATACCAACAGTGTGAGCATCAGTACCGGTGGAAGCGCCGATGAAGGTCAGCTTTCTGCCGAAATGCTCCTTGATGTACTCGTTAACGGTTTCCATATCCATAACATCGGACTCAACGGTGAGAACGTGGATATCATCGTAGTCAATGGTATGTACGCAGGAGCCGTAAACAACGTAGAAAGTGAACTCTTTGTCAAGAGGCATGTGATGAGCAACGTTGGGCTCATCGATGCCCATTTTTCTGGCGTACTGACGAGCAGCTTCGATGCCCTTTTCGTCATCCTTTACAGGAAGAGTAAAGCTCATCTGAACCTTACCGTCGTTCATGGTATCGCCGTAGGGCTTCAGCTTCTTAAGATCAAGGGTCTTGTCAAAGTCAGCCTTATGAAGATTATACAGTCCGGAACTCACAGGCAAACGCCTCCTTTCATAAGGTCAACAAAGGGATTGAAGTAAACGTCGTTCTTGGCAACAACGCCGGAGAGACCCTTACCTGCATCCTTAGCTCTCTTGATGTCAGCGAAGATGCCCTTCTCAAGAGTGCCGAACAGGCCGAGCTTCTCGATCTGCTTGAGCAGATCAGCAGCCTTAGCAAGAACAGTCTGTGCACGGGTCTGGATGAAGCCACCCTGCTTGAACTCGATTTCGGAGCCGAAATCCTTCATGGTTCTGAAGATATACTGAGCGTTCTCGATAGCGAGAGCACGGTCAGACATAAAGGGAGTGTGGATAGCTTCGGTCAGCATGCCCAGCAGGTGCAGCTTCTGGCCGGTGGTGATGGTAACCATGTTGAACAGAGCGTCCTGAACGTGGCCACGGAAAACGTTACCGGTCATGAACTTTGTGGGAGGCATGTACTTGAGGGGAGCCTTGGGGAAGATTTCTCTTGCCATCTCAGCCTGAGCCAGCTCCATCAGGAAGCCGTTCTCAACGTCGGGAGAGATCTCAAATGCATGGCCGAGACCCTGCTGCTCTTCGCGGAGGCCTGCCTTGAGAGCGAATGCCTCGTTGAGGAACTGGGAAGCCAGAACGGTGTGAGCCTCTTCAACAGCGTCAGCGGTTGTGAGGTAGTTGTCCTCACCAGTGTTAATGATAACGCCGGCATAGGAGTTGATAACGCGGGAGAAGTACTGGTCAACGATTGTACGCTGCATGTTGATATCGCGGAACAGGATACCGTACAGAGCGTCGTTGAGCATAACGTCCAGTCTCTCGAGTGCGCCCATTGCAGCGATCTCAGGCATGCAGAGACCGGAGCAGTAGTTGCACAGACGGATGTATCTCTTCTCTTCTTCGCAAACTTCGTCGAGAGCTGCACGCATGATGCGGAAGTTCTCCTGAGTTGCGTATGTGCCGCCGAAGCCCTCGGTGGTAGCGCCGTAAGGAACGTAGTCCAGCAGGCTCTGACCGGTGGTACGGATAACAGCGATGATATCAGCGCCCTGCTTTGCAGCAGCGACAGCCTGGGTAACGTCTTCGTAGATGTTACCGGTAGCAACGATAACGTAAAGGTAGGGACCTTCCTTATCGCCGTACTGAGCCAGGTACTCGTTACGCTTTGCAACGTTGCCCTTGATGCGCTCGGTTGTAGCAACAGCAACAGCCATAACAGCATCACGGATCTCTTCTGCATTGTGTACGGGGAGCTTGGACAGATCCAGCTCGCCGGTGCTTACCTTCTCAGCGATTTCCTGAGGATTGAGGCCGGTCTCAACCATAGCGTTACCAACATAGAAGGAAACACCGCCGCCGAGGATACCCTTCTCAACCAGATGATCGACTACCACGTTGGGCAGAGGAACATCAACATCATTAACATCGTCGATGCCAAGCAGACGGCAGACAGCACGCTCAACGGTAACTGTGGTGTGCAGGTCAATAAAGCCCTGCACATCATCAGCAACCTTGGCCGCACTCTTTCTTGCCTGCTCAACAAGGGACAGATCAAGATTAAGTTTGTTAGCCATGTTTACACCTACCGATTAATGACGGCCGCGCTTGGATCTTGCGAGGTCAGCGGGCTCCATGGAGAGAGCCTGGCCCTGCTCAAGACCGGCAACACCGACCAGCTCGACCTTCTTCTCGCCCTTGCAGACTTCGCACTGGCAGGTCTCTTTGTAGTTGGTGGGCTCGGTGTAAGTGGTGATAACACCCTCGAAGTTACGGAGGATGACCTTATTGGGGGTCTGGGAAATGACGTAGTTGGGCATAACGGGGGTCTTACCGCCGCCGCCGGGAGCGTCAACAACGAAGGTGGGTACGCAGTAGCCGGAAGTATGGCCGCGGAGACCTTCGATGATTTCGATACCCTTGGAAACAGGGGTACGGAAGTGCTCAAGACCCATGGACAGGTCGCACTGATAGATGTAGTAGGGACGTACGCGCATGCTTACCAGCTTGTGAACAAGCTTCTTCATTACATGTACGCAGTCGTTAACGCCTGCGAGCAGAACGGTCTGGTTGCCGAGGGGGATACCAGCGTCAGCCAGCATTGCGCAAGCGCGTGCAGCTTCTTCGGTAACTTCGTTGGGATGGTTGAAGTGGGTGTTGAGCCAAATGGGATGATACTTCTTGAGCATGTTGCACAGCTCAGGAGTAATACGCTGGGGCATAACAACAGGAGTTCTGGAGCCCATACGCACGATCTCAACGTGAGGAATAGCGCGCAGCTTGCTGATGATGTACTCGAGCTTCTCGTCAGAGATCAGCAGAGCGTCACCGCCGGAGAGCAGAACGTCGCGTACTTCGGGATGCTCTCTGACGTAATCGATGCACTTATCGATCTGGGACATATCAACTGCAGCGTCGTGCTGACCAGCGAAACGACGGCGAGTGCAATGACGGCAGTACATGGAGCACTGGTCGGTAACGAGCAGCAGAACGCGGTCGGGATAACGGTGGGTCAGACCGGGTACGGGAGAGTCGGTATCCTCGTGGAGGGGATCCAGCAGATCAGCTTCAGCCTGATGCAGCTCAGCAGCGGTAGGAACAGCCTGCTTTCTGACGGGGCAGTTGGGGTTGTTCAGGTCGATCAGGGAGAGGTAGTAAGGAGTGATAGCCATTCTCAGGGTGCCCAGGCACTTGGAAACGCCATCTTCCTCTTCGGGAGTCAGGGTTACGTACTTCTTCAGATCTTCCAGGGTCTCGATGCGGTTTCTAACCTGCCATTTCCAATCGTTCCAATCGGACTCGGGAACGTTTGCGAAAAGGCCGTTTACTCTGCTCTTAAGCATAATAATTATCTCCTTTATTTATGTTTTAGACAACCGAAAACCTGCTGTTACGGCAGGTTTTCGGTTAATGTGAAAATTAGCAATACTTCTCGTCGAAGAGCTTACGCAGCTTCTCGTTCTCGCGGAGAACGTCCAGAGTGATGTTAGCGTGGTTCTTGGTGTAGCCGTTACCAACGATCATCTCAACGTCCTTGCCGATGCCTTCTGCGCCCAGAGCAGCCTTGGTGAAGGAGGTTGCCATGGAGAAGAAGTAAACCTTACCGTCGTCACGTACGGGCAGGATTGCGGACATTTCGCAAGACTCGATGTTTACGCAGGAGATGGACAGATCGTACTCCTTGCCGCCGTTAGCAGCCAGAGCAGCTTCCATAACCTCAACGGGCTTGGTGCAGTCAGCAACGATAACGTCAGTGTAAACGCCCAGCTCCATCAGATCGGGAACCTGCTTGGGGTTACGAACAACACCGACAACCTTACCATTGGGGCCAACCTTCTTCATTGCTTCCCAACCGCAGAGAACGCCGGACTTGCCGTTAGCGCCGAGGATCAGAACTGCGTCGCCTTCCTTGGGCAGCTTGCGAGCATGTGCAGGTGCGCCAGCAACGTCCAGAGCAGCCAGAGCGAGGGGCTCGGACATATCGTCGGGCATCTTTGCATACAGAGCGGACTCGAACAGGATAGCCTTACCTACGATATCAACACGGTCGATATCCTTGTGGATAGCCAGGATCTTTTCGATCTTGAGGGGGGTCATGGAGAGGGATACCAGAGAAACGATCTTGTCGCCAACCTTGAGGTCGAAGCCGGGCTTTGCCAGCAGGTCCTCACCGATGTGAGCAACAACACCCTTGAACATACCGCCGGAACCGGTACCAGGGTTCTGCTGCTTGCCGCGCTCTGCGACGATACCC
>JAFYMQ010000077.1 GCA_017556565.1 Clostridia bacterium
CGGAAGAGAGGCTGGATGCGGGTGCTGATGCCCTTGCTGAGGAAGATTGCCAGAGGCACGGTCACAACAAACACCAGAACCAGCGGGGGAGAGATGCGCAGCATCATGATAAAAGAGCCGACGATGGTAGTGGTGGAGGACAGTATTGCGACCAGGTCGTTGGACAGACTGGCGTTGATGGTGTCTGCGTCATAGGAGATCTTGCTGATGATGTCGCCCGATGCGTTGCGGTCAAAGAATGATACGGGCAGGGTCGCCAGATGGTCAAAAACATCCTTGCGTATTCTGAATACGACCTTACGGGACAGGGTGATCATCAGAATATTAAGTATATAGGTGAGCACAGACGATACTATATAGAAGAGTACCATCAAAGTCGCATAGCGGTAAACGGTGGGGAAGTCTGCCTGACCCTCGCCCAGACCGATGGCGTTGATAGCCTTACCTGCCAGCTCGGGGCCCAGCAGAGCCAGGGTGTTGGATGTAAGAGTCAGCACAATGGCTATGAGGAACAGCCACTTGTGGCGCATCATGTATTTTGCCAGTCTTATGAGTATGGGCTTGCGCTTTTCTTTTGCTATGGTTTCACCGCTGGAAAAACCTCTTCCGCCGCCGGCGGGCTTGGGACCGTTAGGAGCAGCCATTATTCTTCACCCTCCCCCATCTGTAATGTATGTATCTCGCGATAGAGCTCGCAGGTCTTGAGCAGTTCTTCGTGAGTGCCCAGACCGAGAGCCTGTCCGCGCTCAAGCACCAGTATCTTGTCGCAGGAGCGTACAGAGCTTACGCGCTGAGCGATAATGATCGTGGTAGTGCCTGCAAAGTTCTTTGCAACACCTGCGCGCATAGCGGCGTCGGTCTTGTAGTCGAGAGCACTTGAGGAGTCGTCCAGTATAAGTATCTCGGGAGCACCTGCCAGCGCTCTTGCGATAAGCAGACGCTGCTTCTGTCCGCCCGACAGGTTGGCACCGCGAGCCGCGACCTGAGCTTCGTAGCCGCCTGCGTTTTCGATAAAGTTTGCCTGAGCAACGTTGACTGCTTTTTCCAGCGCCTCGGGATCAATGTCACGCCACAGTTTGATATTGCCCTCGATGGTATCGTTGAATACCATATCGTTCTGGAATACTACGCCAAACTTCTGCCTCAGCTCGGCGTGGGACAGTTCGCGGATGTCCTGACCATTTATCCTGATGGCGCCCGAGTCTATATCGTAGAATCTCAGCAGCAGGGAAGCCAGCGAGCTCTTGCCCGAACCCGTGGGACCCAGAATACCAAGGGTCTGACCCTTTTCGAGGGTAAAGGAGATGTTCTCCAGATTGTTGCGCTTTTTATTATAGGAGAAAGTAACGTTTTCAAACTCGATTGCGGGTGCGTTTTCTTTTACCTCGGCTGCGGGGATGGGATCAAGCTCAAAGGGAGTATTGATGACTTCTTCGATACGGTTTGCCGATGCGATCATCTGAGAGCTCATGGTGATGATACGGCTGACCGAGATCATTGCGTTGAGGATGATTGTGAAGTAGGTGAGGAATGCGGTGATGCTTCCTGCTTCGCTCAGTCCGGCATTGACTCTGTGTGCACCGACAACAACGACCAGAACAAGACCGATATTGAGTATCAGGCTGGTGGAGGGACGGGTCAGCGCCATGGTGATGTTGGCTCTGCGCTCATCCTTCATAACACGGGTGTTTACCTCGTTGAAGCGCTCTTTTTCGGCATTGACACGGCTCAGCGCCTTGATAACGCGAACACCTGTTGTGTTCTCGCGGACAACTCGTACAAGCTCGTCCACCGATCTCTGCAGCTTGTCAAACAGAGGCAGACCCTTTTTGGAGACCATCAGCACGACAACGGTCATCAGAGGCATCATGCAGCAGAGCACCAGACACAGTGCGGGGTCAAGGGCAAGGGTCATGATGATACCGCCCAGCACCAGAATAGGTGCACGCACGCCCATTCTCTGCAGCATACCGATGGTGCGGTGTACGTGGTGGGTATCGCTGGTCATACGGGAGATAAGCGAGGGGACGGTGTAGTGATCCAGCTGAGAGCCGGACAGATAAGAGATGCGGGTGAACAGGTCACGGCGGATGCATCTTGTGGTGTCACGGGCAACGGCGGATGCCATTCGGTTGGCGATTATATTACATATAAGTGCCAGCGCCGAGCATATCAGCATGATAACGCCCCACAACACCAGTGCCTTGACGTTCTTGGTAGGGGTGACGTTGTCGATGATATGCGCCAGTATATAGGGCAAGAACAGATCCATTATAGTGCCTACAAACTTGATGAACAGTTCAAGTGTGATCCGTCCTGTGTAGGGCTTGATGTATTTAAGGACAAACTTCATAAATTAGCTTCCTCCTCAGAGAGTGTGTTCTCAAAGCCGCATTTGGCTTCTGCGTAGGCTTTTTTGCCGATTTCGGTCAGCAGCTCGGCAAATGTCTCAAGCTCACCCGGCGGCAGGGATTCCAGTAGCCACCGATAAAACCTGTTCTCGGCGCCGATAACACCAAGCCGAAGCTGATAGGCTTTTTCGGTAGGGTAGACCAGCTTGGCACGGCGGTCATTCTCGTCAGCGATGCGCTGTATATAACCCTTGTCCTCCAGACTTTTTACTATGCGTGCCACGGCGGCCTTGTCGATGCTTCCCAGATGTTCGGCAAGGGAGGTTTGTGTAAGCCCCTTGTGAAAAACCACCGAGCGTATAGCTGTTACCTCGGTGGGGGTAAGCTCCAGACCGTCGAGACTTTTTTCAACAAACATGTTGGAGGCGCGGTATATTCGTCGTACGGCTTTTTTGATTTCGTCCATAGCATTCACCTCATGGTTGATAATACTCCTATTAGTTGAGAATGTCAACTAATTTTAAGCGATTAAAATAATTTTAATAAAATTCAACCAAAACTATTGCATTTTGCGGCTAAACGCAAAATGCACGGACTTTGAGAGGTGGATTGTAATGGACAAAAAATATATTTCAGCCGCAGCCGCAGCCGAAAAATGGGGAATATCCCCACGCAGCGTGCAAAACTTCTGCAAAAACGGCAAAATAGCCGGAGCACAGCGGTTTGGCAACAGCTGGAGCATCCCCGAGGATGCCGCCCGCCCCGAGGACGGCAGACGCAAAAGCGAGACCGGTATCCCCAAGTGGAACTTTCCGCTGCTGCGCAAAACACCCTTTTTGCTTATGAGCGATCTGTACACCGAGGCGGGCAAAGCCGACGAGGTCGTGGCGGCGGCAGCAAGCCATCCCGAGGCTCAGGCGCTGCTTTCTGCCGAGGTTGCCTATGCGCGGGGCGATATAGATACGGCATACAGTTATTGCAAGCTGTTTCTGGAAAACCGCAGCAGCTTTTACGCCGTGATTTCGGGCGGTATGCTTATCGCTCTGTGCGCTCTGTGGAAGGGTGACGTGGATATGTACCGCAGAGCACGCAGATATATGTACGAAGCGCCCTGCAACACCGATATGGACAGA
>JAFYMQ010000078.1 GCA_017556565.1 Clostridia bacterium
AAGCCCCTGCCCTACAACTCTCCACGCATTAAGTGGTACACAGTAGGGCGGGGGCTTGCTCCCGCCGCTGTTTTAATTCTGTCGACGAAGTCCCCATCTCGGGGAAAATCGATGGATTTCGCGATTTTCGGAAGCAATACGAGCGCAGACAGTACCGTGTGTACGGCAAGCGAGTAATGTGAGCCGGAATCGCGAAAGGCGCGATTTTCAAATCAGTTCTTCTCGGTCGAGCAGTCTATACTGAATAGCTTCGGCGATGTGTGCGGCCTGTATCTCCTCACTGCCTGCCAGGTCGGCTATGGTGCGGGCAAGCTTGAGCAGCTTGTCGTAGCCGCGGGCGGACAGTCCAAGCTTATCATAGGCGGCTTTCAAGAGTGCCTGACCTTTTTGATCGGGGGTGCAGAACTTTTCCATCAGGGCGGGGGTCAGCTGGGAGTTGGTTGTTATGCCATAGGGTGCGTAGCGCTGCGCCTGAATCTTGCGTGCGGCGTTGATTTTTTCTCTTATTGCGGCGCTTGACTCGCCTTTTGGCCGTTTTTCAAGTTCCTCATAGGGCAAGGGCGCTACGGTGACGTGGATATCTATTCTGTCCAGCAGAGGGCCTGAGATGCGTTTGCGGTATTCACGCAGCTGATGATCGGAGCAGATGCAGGACTTGGTGGGGTGTCCGTAATAGCCGCAGCGGCAGGGGTTCATGGCGCATATCATCATAAACCTGCTGGGATAGGTGCAGCTTGCCGACACGCGGGAGATGGTCACCTGACCGTCCTCAAGAGGCTGACGAAGTGTTTCCAGCGCGTCTCTGTGGAACTCGGGCAGCTCGTCCAAAAACAGCACGCCGTTGTGCGCCAGGGATATTTCGCCCGGGCGCGGATGTGTGCCGCCGCCTGCCAGTCCGTTGACCGAGATACTGTGATGGGGCGAGCGGACGGGACGGTTTTTTATCATAGCGTCACCTCTGGGCAGCATACCTGCCACCGAGTACACACCGGTGCTTTCCAGCGCCTCCTGCTCGCTGAGATCGGGCAGAATAGAGGGCAGGCGCTTGGCAAGCATACTCTTGCCGCTGCCCGGTGGGCCAATAAGCAGGGCGTGATGTCCGCCCGCTGCCGCGATGATCAAAGCGCGCTTGGCAGTCTCCTGCCCTATCACGTCGGCAAAATCCAGACTCTCGGGCACTTCGGGCTTGTATTCGGTATGGGGCGCGGCTTCGATCAGCTTGACGCCCTTGAGATGGTCTGCCAGCTGATGCACGTCTTTGACAGGGTATATCCTGAGCCCCTTGACCATAGCCGCCTCGGCGGCATTGTCCTCAGGTACAAAGAACTCCTCAATGCCCGCTTTTTTCAGGTGCATTGCCATGCACAGAACACCGTTGGCGGCACGCACCTTGCCCTCTAGTGACAGCTCGCCTATCATGGCGCTCTTTTCGGACGGGGTGGGCAGCTGCCCCGATGCACTGAGTATGCCCACCAGTATGGGCAGGTCGTAGATGGGGCCTTCTTTTTTCAGTTCGCCGGGTGCAAGATTGACCGTGATACGGCTGACGGGATAGGTGTAGCCGCAGTTTTTGATGGCGGCATAGACTCGGTCTCGGGATTCTTTGACCGATGCATCGGGCAGACCTACCACGTCAAATCGGGGCAGACCACGCCCCAGATCGGTCTCCACTGTGGCGGTAAATCCCGTCAATCCCACAAGAACACAGCTATGTATTGTTGATACCACTTGTATTCCTCCCGTCATTTTATTCCTGCCGCGGTGATGCCGTATGCCTCCTGTGCGCCTGCGTCTCTGATCACGCGGGCACATTCGGCAAGTGTGCAGCCCGTGGTTATTATATCGTCTACCAAAAGTATGCGCTTGTATCGCGGCTCGACCGCCTGCACGCAGGCAACCGAATCCATAATATTTGCCCTGCGTTGGGACACCCGCAGTCCGTACATGGGCTTGGTGCGGCGGGTCTTTTTGAGCAGCTGCTTGCAGGGCACGCCCGTCAGCCGTGAAAGGTGCTGCGCCAGCAGCAGTGCGTGATCGTAGCCTTTTTTGTACTGTTTTGAAAAATGGCTGGGTACGGGCACGATAAGATCAAACTCCCAGTCGGTCTGCTGTAGTTTTTCTGCCATTTTTTCGGCAAAAAACTCTGCCAGATGCAAGCCGCCGTGGAACTTGAACCGATGCAGCGCCCGCCGTACCTCGCCCTCATAGACAAATGCCGCCAGCGCATTTTTGTAAAAAGCGCCCTTATAGGCTTTTGGGCGGCTGAGTGCGTAGGGTTTTTGGGCACATTTTGCGCAGACGTGCTTTTCGTTTTCGGCAAGCAGCACCCTGCAGAATGCGCATCTGGGCGGAAAAATCAGCCTTTTCAGTTTGTCAATCATGGTCTCTCAGCCTCCGCTTGAGGGCGCTGTAACGCTTGCCCGCCTCGCCCGAATTGACCATTGTTTCTATCATATCTTCCCTGCCCACCAGCACAAGCAGCTCTTTTGCGCGGGTGACTGCGGTGTAGAGCAGATTGCGCATAAGCAGCCGCGAGGGGCAATCGAACACAGGGATAATGACCGCGGCATACTCGCTGCCCTGTGACTTGTGGGCGGTGATGGCAAATGCGTGCTCAAGCTCGTCAAGCTCTGCAAGTGCGTATTCGGTTACCCTGCCGTCAAAGCTGACCGACACAAGCTTGCCCCGCTCGTCAACATCAAGGATAACACCCATATCACCGTTGTAGATGCCCGCGCCAAGCTGCTTGTCGGCGGCATTGTACCAGGTGCGGTCGTAGTTGTTGCGGGTCTGCATTACCTTGTCGCCTGTGCGGAATATGACCCTGCCCGATTTGAGCTGGGTTTTGCCCTGCTGTTCGGGATTGAGGCGGCTCTGGAGCAGCGCGTTGAGCTCCTCGGTGCCGCAGGTGTTGCGGCGCGAAGGACAAATCACCTGAATATCCTCTATGCCGAATCGGTCGGGGATGCGCTTGTGCACCAGCTCGGCAACCGCCTGCGCCGCACCCTGAGCGGTACGGGACGGGCTGAAATAAAAGTCGCCCGAGTTCTTTCTGAGCGGCGGCAAAACCCCGCTGTTGATCATATGTGCGTTCATGACTATATCGCTCTGCTGGGCCTGACGGAAAATCTCGTCAAGCCGTGTTGCAGGCACGAGATTGGAGTCTATAAGATCCTTGAAAAACCTGCCCGCACCGACCGGGGGCAGCTGATCGGCATCGCCCACCAGTACAAGTCGGGTGTGAGGCTTGAGGGCGCTGAGAAGCGCCGCCGCAATGCTCAGATCTATCATGGATGCCTCGTCAACTATGACAAAATCGGCATCCAGCGGATTACTGCTATGGCGCCTGAAACCCATGCCGCCCATATCGTCGGGGCATGCCTCAAGCAGGCGGTGCAAGGTGGCTGCCTGACGGTGGCAAATCTTGGTCATACGGTCGGCGGCTCTGCCTGTGGGCGCTGCCAGCAGGTAGGTTCTGCCGCATTTTTCCATCAGTTCGACGGCGGCAAGCAGCGCGGTGGTCTTGCCCGTACCCGGGCCGCCCGTAATAATGGACACACCGCTGTCAAAGCAGCCCAATATAGCCTGCCGCTGCCTGTCCGAGCAATTGATGCCGTGACTGTTCATCAGAGCATCAAGCTTGCTGCCCAGACCTTTTGGCACGTGGACAGGCAGAGAGACCAGCCTGCTTATCTCCCGCACGGCTATGGTCTCCCAACTGTAGGCGCAGGCAAGATAGCACACGTTGTGCTCGCCCAGATCGCGCCTGACGATCTTCATGGATTTTTCCAGTCTGGGTATGGATGCCTCTATCTGCTCGACGTTGACTTTTGCAAGGTCGGCAGACACGGCGATAAGCTTGTTTGTGGGTATAAAAACGTGGCCGTTCTGCAGATTATAGCCAAGCTCGTAGAGCACGGCGGCATCAAGACGCACGTCGCTGTCCTGCTCGATGCCGAACTCGGCGGCAAGAGAATCAATATCCCCAAAAGCCGCGTCAAAAGGCTCACTGCACAGCAGGTACGGGTCGTGTGTGACCGCTTCTATTGCGTCACCACCGTAGCGGTTGAGCAAGGGCGATGCATACTGGGGCGGCAGGCGGTGGAGGGTCAAAAACTCCACAAGAGCACGCAGTGCGCTTGCCTGCAAAAAGCTGCGCTGGATATTGTATGCCTTTTCCAGACTGATGCCACGCAGGGTTGCAAGGGTCTCGGGCTCATTGGCTATAACCTCAAAGGCGCGCTTGCCGAACTTCTGCACGATCAGCTGGGCGGTCTTGGCACCGATGCCTTTGACCGCGCCTGCGGCAAGATACTCGAAGATGCCCGATGTATCGTCGGGCATGCTGCGCTCATAAGTGCGCACCGAAAACTGCCGCCCGTACTGCGGGTGGCTGATATACACGCCCTCGGCGTCAAGCTGCTCCCCCGCGCCAAGTGCGGGCATATTGCCCACCACGGTGAGAACATCGTCGTCTTCGGTTTTTACCCGCGCCACGCAGTAGCCGGTATCGTCGTTTTTGTAGACGATGGCGGTTACCC
>JAFYMQ010000079.1 GCA_017556565.1 Clostridia bacterium
CCATGGGTCTGCGCGAGATCTGCTCCTATAAGTATATCGTGCGCGGCTGCGGTCAGGTGAGATAAGTGCTGTATATCAAACTTATCTGCTGCGGCAAGCTGAAAGAGAGCTTTTACAAGGACGCCTGCGCCGAGTACGAAAAGCGCCTTCAGGCATTCTGCAGGCTGGAGACCTGCCGCCTGCCCGAAGAGGGCGGACTGGAAAAAGAAGCGGTGCGCATCATGGAGGCAATACCCCAGGGTGCATACACAATAGCTATGTGTATCGAGGGCAAGACCATATCCAGCGAGGCGCTTGCCGACAGGTTTAAGCAGCTTCAAAACAGCGGCGTGTCCAAAATCTGCTTCATAATCGGCTCGTCCGAGGGTATGCATGACTCGGTAAAAGCCAAATCCGACCTGCGCCTGAGTATGTCGCCCATGACTTTCCCACACCATCTGGCACAGGTCATGCTGCTGGAGCAGATATACCGCGCACTGGGCATAAACGGCGGCAATAAGTACCACAAGTAACATAAACCCATATAATGTAAAGCCTTTTGCCTTTATGGCAGAGGGCTTTTTTATGTCCTGGGAAAGGGACAGAGCCTTACGAAAAACTACAAGAAATTGTTTGGAAAAACTGGTTTTTTACCCTTGACACCACAATATCTTGTGTTCTATAATAAATATCGCGGCGAGAGCCCAATATTGTGTGATTTTTGAAAAATGAGATACAAGGGGTAAGAAAGATGTTTACCAAGATCAAAAAGAGAGACGGACGAGAAGTTCCCTACGACAGAGAAAAAATCGCAGCTGCTATCAGCAAAGCTATGATCGCCTGCAACCGCCGCGACAACGGCGAGAGCGAGCAGATGGCAAAGCTTGTTGAAGAGCGCCTGATCGAGAACTTCGGCGACAAGGCTCCCGGTGTCGAGGATATTCAGGACACCGTTGAGACCATTCTTATGAATAACGGATACGCAATGGTATCCAAAAAGTACATCATCTACCGTGCCGAGCGCAGCAGAGCAAGAGAGATGAACACCAATCTTATGCGTATCTTCAGCGAGATCACCTTTGCCGATGCCGAGGACAGCGACCTCAAGCGCGACAACGCAAACGTTGACGGTGATACCGCTATGGGCACCATGCTCAAGTACGGCAGCGAGGGCGCAAAGGACTTCTACGAGAAGTATATCCTCACCCCCGAGCAGAGCCGCGCACACCGCGAGGGTGATATCCATATCCACGACTTTGACTTCTACACCCTGACCACCACCTGCTGCCAGATCGACATCGACAAGCTGTTCAAGGGCGGCTTCTCCAACGGTCACGGCTTTTTGCGTGAGCCCAACGACGTTATGACCTACACCGCTCTGGCATGTATCGCCATTCAGGCAAACCAGAACGATCAGCACGGCGGTCAGAGTATCCCCAACTTTGACTATGCAATAGCCAAGGGTGTTACCAAGACCTTCCGCCGCATTTATGCTTCCAACTTTGCCAAGGCTGCCGCTCTGACCGTTCCCGCTATCGCAGACAAGCAGAACGATATCAAGCAGGCTATCAAGCAGCTGTGGAAAGAAAAGGACATCTATCCTCAGATCAATATGAGCGAGGAGTACAAGCAGTGTGAAGCCGAGATCGCCAAGTCTTACGGCATCGAGGGCGAGGCATACGAGAACATTGCCAAGTTTGCTTATGACAACGCACTGAGCGAGACCGACAACACCACCTATCAGGCTATGGAAGCTCTGGTACACAACCTCAACACCATGCACTCCCGTGCAGGCAGCCAGACTCCTTTCTCCTCCATCAACTACGGTCTTGACACCTCTGCAGAGGGCAGAATGGTCATCAAGAACGTTATGCTTGCCACCGAGGCAGGTCTGGGCAAGGGCGAGACCCCCATTTTCCCCATCCAGATCTTCCGTATCAAAGAAGGCATCAACTACAACCCCGGCGAGCCCAACTATGACCTGTTCAAGATAGCTTGCCGCGTCAGCGCCAAGAGACTGTTCCCCAACTTCAGCTTTGTTGACGCTCCCTATAACCTGCAGTACTACAAGCCCGGCCATCCCGAGACCGAGATCGCATACATGGGTTGCCGTACCAGAGTTATGGGCAACATCCACGACAGAGAAAAAGAAATCAGCTTTGGCAGAGGTAACCTGTCCTTTACCTCCATCAACCTGCCCAGAATCGCTATCAAGAGCCGCGGCAACATCGAGTGGTTCTTTGAGGAGCTGGAGCGCAAGCTTGACCTGTGCTCCAAGCAGCTTTATGACCGTTACTGCATCGTCGCACGCAAGAAGATGCGTAACTTCCCCTTCCTGATGGGTCAGGGCGTATGGATCGATTCGGACAAGATCTCTCCCGACGACGAGCTTGGTGAGATCCTCAAGCACGGCACTCTGTCGGTCGGCTTCATCGGTCTTGCAGAGACCCTGGTAGCACTTACCGGCAAGCACCACGGCGAGAGCATTCAGTCCCGCAACCTGGGTCTGGACATCATCACCTTTATGCGTCAGTATATGGACAAGAAGAGCCAGGAGACCCAGCTCAACTACACCCTGCTGGCAACCCCCGCAGAGGGTCTGTCGGGCAGATTCATCAGAATGGACAAGAAGAAGTTCGGCATCATCCCCGGTGTTACCGACCGCGATTACTACACCAACAGCTTCCACGTCCCCGTATACTATCCCATCAATGCTATCGACAAGATCAATATCGAAGCTCCCTATCACGCACTGACCAACGCAGGTCACATCAGCTACGTCGAGCTTGACGGCGACACCACCCAGAACCTTGAAGCATTCGAGAAGGTCGTCCGCGCAATGCACGATGCAGGCATCGGCTACGGCTCCATCAACCATCCCGTTGACCGTGACCCCGTCTGCGGCTACACCGGTATCATCGGCGACGAGTGCCCCTGCTGCGGCAGAAGCGAAGATGACGAAGGTCCTCAGTTTGAGCGTATCCGCCGTATCACCGGCTATCTGGTCGGCACACTGAGCAAGTGGAACAACGCAAAGCGCGCAGAAGAAAAGGACCGCGTAAAGCACAATGTCTGAACTGAGAATAGCGGGTGTTGTCCCTGAGTCTATCGTAGACGGCCCCGGCTTCAGATTTACAGTATTCACTCAGGGCTGCCCCCACCACTGCGAAGGCTGCCACAACCCCAACACCCACGATTTCAGCGGGGGAGAGGTGGTTGACACCGATACCCTGTGGGAACGGATAAAAAAAGATATCCTCCTGTCGGGCGTTACCTTTTCGGGCGGTGAGCCTTTTGAGCAGGCAGGCAATCTGCTGGATCTTGCGCGCAAAATAAAGGGCGCTAAGCTGGAGCTTGCCGCATACTCGGGCTATACCTTTGATGAGCTGGTTGCTGCGGGCGGTGACAAGCTTGAGCTGCTCAAGCTGTGCGACGTGCTGGTTGACGGCAGGTTCGTACTGGCTCAGCGCAGCCTGATGCTCAGATTCCGCGGCTCCAAGAATCAGCGCCTTATCGACGTGCAGCGCTCTCTGAGTGAGGGTTGCGTGCAGGAGATACACGACGGCCGCTGGCAGGACTGAAAACTTTACACACACCAAATACCAAAGACCTCCGAAGATAGCTTCGGAGGTCTTTTTTTGTGTCTGTATTCCATACTATGTAGAGCGGCGCTTGCGCGCCGTTCTGCCTTAGCCCTGCATTGTGCACAGGGTATTGGCGATCTGCGACAGACTCTGGCTTATTGCCTGCAGGCTGTTTTGGGAGGTGTAGCCCTCGCCGTAGTATATACACATGGGCACGTCAACGTATCGGCTGCAATAGCAGCAGGTGTATTCTCTGCCGCTGCCCGAGCAGCCGGAGCTGCCGCCCGATCGTGCGGACAACCCGCAGCCGGAGTTGCAGCCGCAGCCCGAACATCCCGTCCAGCCTGTGCATCTGTTTTGGTATGAGTACATCCTTTCACCGCCTTGTATAGAATATGGAACACGCTATATTCTATGCAGCCGCTGTTTGAGATGTTACTCATCTTTCGCTGGGGCGGTAGGGCTGGTCTTTGAATATCAGGTCATCTATATCCATGGTGTTTTTTCCTCCTGTCAATGTAGTCACTCTGACCAGTATATTCAGCTTGCTGCAAAAAATACACAGATAGGTATTGACAATTTCAAAACCTCATGTTATTATGCAAGTGTATTAAGACACTTAATACACTCAAGACACAAAAAGGAGGGATTATATTGGCAGTTATTGATTTTCGCGGAGGAGAGCCGGTATATATCCAACTCAAAGAACGATTACGCGGCTACATAATCTCGGGCGTGTTCAAGCCCGATGAGAGGATGCCCAGCGTAAGAGAGCTTGCATCCGGCCTGTCTGTAAACCCCAACACAATACAGCGTGCCTACCGCGAGCTTGAAGAAGAAGGCTATATCTACACCGTCAGCGGCAGGGGCAGTTTTGCCGCATCGGGCGAGCAGGTGTATCAAAAACGCTGCGACGAGCTCAAATCCGCCCTCAGACAGACGGTAAAAGAGCTGGCATTTTTGGGGCTCAGCCGTGACGAGCTTATTTCTATGGTAAAGGAGGAGTACACAGATGATAGAGGTTAAAGGTCTTGTCAAGACTTTTGATAATTTCCGTGCCCTTGACGGGGTCGATCTGTTTGCACCCCGAGGCGGAGTATACGGTCTCGTGGGCGCTAACGGCGCAGGCAAAACCACACTTATCCGCCATCTTACGGGCGTATACCGTCAGGATGGGGGCAGTATTACAATAGATGGCCAGCAGGTGTATGAAAACAACGCCATCAAGCAGCGGATAGCATATATCCCTGATGACGTGTTCTATTTTCTTGCATCCAGCACCCAGGATATGAAGAGCTTTTACAAGAGCGTTTACAATCGGTTTGACGAGGACAGATACAACAAGCTGCGCGATGCGTTTTCGGTAGACGAAAAGCGTCCCGTGCGCCTGCTGTCCCGCGGTATGCAGAAACAGTCGGCATTCTGGCTGGCTATGTGCATGCATCCCGACGTGATGATACTTGACGAGCCTGTGGACGGACTTGACCCTGTCATGCGCCGCCAGATATGGAGCCTGCTCATGCAGGACGTCACCGAGCGGGGAATGACCGTGCTGGTCTCCTCCCACAATCTGCGTGAGCTTGAGGATGTGTGCGATCACGTCGGCGTTATCAACAAGGGCAAAATGATGCTCGAGCGCTCTCTCAGCTCCCTGCAGGACAATATCGTCAAGCTGCAGATAGTTGTGCCCGATGAGCTTGATACAAGCGGACTTGAGGTGCTGCATCACAGCACCACCGGCAGAATACATACCCTGATAGTACGCGGCAGCGCTCAGGAGGTCACCGAAAAAGCCTCGGCAAAAGACCCCGTATTCTTCGATATTCTGCCTATCTCTCTTGAGGAGATATTCATCTATGAGCTGGGAGGTGTAGACTATGCTGTCAAAGAAATCGTACTTTGATATGGGCATTTTCCTCAAGACCGTGCAGCGGTTCTGGCCTATCGCGGTTCTGTATCTGGGTATATGGGCGTTTATGATGCCTATGACCTTTGTGGGCTACTACAGCTATCACGATACAGCCATCGATATCGTCCGGCAAATCCCTCAGGGCTCGGTTATAATGACCGCAATATGCGGCTGCGTTTCGGCGCTGGCGGTGTTTTCCTATCTCTACAACCTCCGCGCCTCGGTAATGTATCACTCGCTGCCCGTCAAGCGCCAAGCCATGTTTGTGTCCAACTACGCGGCAGGCCTGTCTTTTATGATAGTGCCCAACGTGCTCATATATGTGCTGACCCTGCTGGTGGTTATGTTCAAACAGGGCCTCAATGCCGACGTATTCGCCGCGGCGGGAATATGGCTGATAGCCACAAGCCTGATGGGTCTGTTCTTCTACTCCTTTGCCACACTGCTTGCAATGATCGTGGGCACGTGGTTTATGATGCCCGTGGTTTACGGTATACTCAACTTTACCGCGGTGGTCATTGAGAGCATCGTACATGCCGCTCTGGACGTGCTGATATACGGATATCAGGCGGGGCAGACGGTTATGACCGTTTTCTCTCCCGTGGTGTATATGATGAGCGAGTTTCGGTTCTACAAGTGGGAGAACAGCTACCGCTACCTGTACGTTGAGTCCAGAATATGGATCTATATGACCGCTTTGACCATGCTCGCCATAGCTATGACCATACTGTCCATGTATGTGTACAAAAAGCGCAACATGGAAACAGCCGGCGACATCATCACCGTAAAACCCCTGCAGCCTGTGTTCAAATACTGCTTTGCATCCGGCTGCGCCATCGTGATCGGCGCCTTTATGTACGGCATACTTGGCTTTGACAACGGCTTTGCCATGTATCTGTTCGCCCTTATAGGCGGCGCTATAGGCTATCTTGTAGCCGCCATGGCACTGCGCAAAAGCTTCAGACTGAAAAAATCCGCGATAAAAGGCTATGCCGTGTTTGCCGCAGTGGTGACTCTGCTCTTCTGCGCCGTATCACTTGATCTGTTCGGTGTCGAAAAATATATGCCCGCAGCATCCCGTGTGGACAACGCCATAATATCCATCGAGGGCGAGCAGCTCAGCGTTGAGCGCGGAGATATTTCTCTTGCCGAGCTGATGAGTATCCATCGCACCATCGTCGCTCAGAAGGACGAGGATGAGCGTACCCGCAACACTATGTACAGTCAGGAAATCGCCACATCGTACAGCCACCGCAGTACGATAAGTGTCAATGTGACCTATTATACCAAGTGGCGCACCGTCAAGAGACATTACTCCATACCCATCACCGATGTTCTTGTCAGTGAGCCGGGTACTGCCCAG
>JAFYMQ010000080.1 GCA_017556565.1 Clostridia bacterium
CCTTGTAGTGTATTGTTTTTGCCAGGCAGCCAACAGAACCTGTCTGTGTACCGAATGCGGAAGAAGAGTGAACCATAAACGCAATATCTACACCCTCCAGCCAGCCGCGGCGGATGATCTCACCCTTGCCGGTGATGGAGCGGATGACGCCCTGCTTTTTCAGTTCTTTGCGGTATTCGACCTCGATGCCCTCCTCGGCAGGTACGGCGCACAGACGGATCTTGCCGCACAGGCCGTCAAGAGCGCCGTCTTCGCTGAGTGCGGCGGCGATGCCCAGCAGCGCGGCTGACTGCGCGTTGTGACCGCAGGCGTGAACGTAGCCGGTCTCTTTGTTACACTCGGGGTGGTCAAAGACGATCAGCGAGTCCATCTCGCCCAAAATCATGACGGTGGGACCCTCTCTGCCTGTGTCTATATCGGCATAGAAGCCGGGGATGTTTCCCGCCTCCACAAGGGTGTAGCCCAGCGCACGGAATGCATCTGCCAGATATTTGTGGGTCTGCCACTCGCGGTAGCCGGTCTCGGGGTGTGCCCAGATGTAGCGCTCTGCCTCCAGTATCAGAGCGCGGTGCTTGTCAACGTTTGAAAAAACCTTTTCCTTGCTCATTGTTGTGTCCCCCTTATCAGCAGTAGCGGATGTTGATGCTGCCGTCCTCATTATAGGTAACTGTGTCGCGCTCGACAGACAGCGAATCGGCAAAGTCTATATACTCCTTGATGCTTGCAAAGGTAGGCTTGAAGTCGGCGATGATCTTTTTGCCCTTTTCTGCGCCGTTTTCAAGCAGAGCCTCAAGCAGCATGATCTGGAACTTGGCAGAGGTCAGGCAGGCGGTCTCGGGATCGTTGATGTAGTAGTTTGCGCCGTGGGAAGTACCGGTTGCGCCGCCGATGTAGGGGTGGATGGAGGGAACTATCAGCGAAACGTCGCCCATATCGGTGCAGCCGCTGCCGCGGATACCAGAAAAGCTTGTGTTCTCCTCGCCGACAGCGTTGATGGCGACTTCTTTGAGCAGCTCGAACATACCGGGGTCATTGTTGAGAGGAGCATAAGCCAGCTCGTCGTCAATGGTAACCCTTGCGCCCAGAGCGGCTGCGGAGGCAGCTATGGCGCGGTTGACCTTTTTGTTCTCGCGCTCGATAGCCTCGGTGGTAGCGCCGCGGACGTAGCTCTCAAGCTTGACGGTCTCGGGGATAGCGTTGACGACCGTACCGCCTGCGGTGATGATGGGATGGACACGGATTTGATCGGTGTCGCGGAAGGTCTCGCGCAGTGCGTTGATGGCGGTCATGCCTACGTTGGCTGCGTAAAGAGCGTTGACGCCTGCCCAGGGCGAGCCGCCTGCGTGGGAGGAAACGCCCTTGTAGGTGATGGTCTTGACGATACAGCCGTTGGAGCCGCCGCGGCAGTAGATATAATCCTTCTTGGTGCTGCCGCAGGTGTGTACCATGAACGCAATATCAATGCCGTCCAGCCAGCCGCGGCGGATGATCTCGCCCTTGCCGGTGATGCACTTGATGACGCCCTGCTTTTTCAGCTCTTTGCGGTATTCGACCTCGATGCCCTCCTCTGCGGGAACGGCGCACAGACGGATCTTGCCGCACAGGCCGTCAAGAGCGCCTTTTTCGCTGAGTGCGGCTGCCATGCCCAGCAGCGCGGCGCTCTGTGCGTGGTGACCGCAGGAATGAACGGCGCCGGTGTCTTTGTTGCACTCGGGGTGGTCATGGACTATCAGCGAGTCCATCTCGCCCATTACCAGAACAAAGGGGCCCTCTCTGCCTGTATCTATATCGGTATAAAAACCGGGGATATTGCCTGCCTCAACGATGGTATAACCAAGGGCGCGGAATGCATCGGCCAGATACTTGTGGGTCTGCCACTCACGGTAGCCTGTCTCGGGGTGTGCCCAGATATAACGCTCGGCATCCAGCACCAGAGCGCGGTGTTTTTCTACATTGGCAAAAATCTTTTCCTTTGACATAATTATTCCTCCCAGTTATCGGTCTGCCAGCCGCTGCTCCAGCTCACGTGCCAGAGCCTCGGGGGGCAGGTTTTTTGTAAGTGCGTATATTTTGATTTTCGGTTCTGTGCCTGAGGGTCTTATCATCACACGGCTGCCGCCCTCTAAACGGTATTCAAGCACGTTCATACCCTTCAGGTCGGTGTTGAGTCCGGTCAGATAGTCGCGTATCTCTGTGACCTTCTGATTACAAAAGCTACTCGGTGGACTGTTGCGCATATAGGTCATCATATCGCGGATTTCCTCTGCGCCGTCAACTCCGCGGCGAACGATATTGATGGTGTAGTCATCGTGCACGCCGTAAAGTTCGTCAAGCTCGAGCAGGCCGTCAAGCAAGGTCATACCGCGGCTTTTGTACCATGCCGCCATCTCGCACACCATCAGCGCACCCGAAACACCGTCTTTGTCCCGTACGTGGTCGCCTATCATATAGCCGATAGACTCCTCAAAGCACATCAGACAATGCTCACTGTCGGGCAGGTTTTCCATCTTTTCCGCCATGTTCTTAAAGCCCGTAAAGGTGCTGTAGCACTTTGCACCAAAGCTTTCGCAGATGGTCTCGGCAAAGTGTGTGGACACGATGGTCTTGATTATAACGGGCGGCTTGCTACCCCTGTAGTGGCGCAGCATATAGTAGCAGAGCAACGCGCCGGTTTTGTTGCCGGTCAGGCAGACGTAGCTGCCGTCTTTGTCTTTGGCGCAGACCGCCACGCGGTCGGAATCGGGGTCGGTGCCTACCAGAATATCGGCACTTACCTTTCTGCCCAGCCTTTCGCTGAGTGCAAAGCCTGCGGGGTCTTCGGGGTTGGGATTTTTCAGTGTGGTAAATCTGCCGTCGGGGATCATCTGGCTCGGCTCGCAAAAGACGTTTTTGAGCCCTGCCCGCTTAAACACCTCGGGTGTCACGCCGCCGCCCACTCCGTGAAATGGCGAGTACACCACCCGCAGATCGGTATTATGCAGCAGCTGCGGGTCAAGTCTGCACCTGAGCACCGCCTCGATATACTCCTCGTCGCAGTCGATATAGGTTATCTGCCCATTAGCCAGGCACTCGTCAAATGTGCTCAGCGGCAGAGGTGCAAGCACCGGAATATCTGCCATAATGCGGGCTACTGTGCTTGTGTCCTCGTCACCAAGCTGAGCGCCGGTTTTGCCGTAGAACTTGCAGCCGTTGTACTCGGGCGGATTGTGGCTGGCGGTCACGTTGAAGCCGCCGCTTGCGCCGTAGTGCCGCACCGCAAAGGACAGCATGGGGGTAGGGCTGGGTCTTAAGAAAAACAGTACCCTCACACCCTGCTCGCACAGTGCGCAGGCAGCGATGCGGCTGAACTCCTCGCTGGAGGGGCGCACGTCGCGGCAGACGATGGCAAGGGCATTTTCGCCCAGACTTTTGCCGAATGCGCGCACCGCCTGCAGCAGGTTAAAGACGTTCATACGGTTGGTGCCCATGCCCACAACTCCCCGCAGTCCCGACGTGCCGAAAGACAGGGGCGCACAGAAGCGGTCTTCTATTTCTTTTTCTTCTATCGTGGATAGCTCCTGCTTCTGCTCACTGCTGAGACAGGGGGAGCTTAGCCATTTGTGGTATTCGTCCATGTAATGCATATAAATCACCACGTTAATTGTACATCACTTTTACCCTGTGTGCAAGTACAAAGATGTATTGCACGGCGAGATATCCTGTGATATAATAGGTTTATTCCAATCAAAAATACAAAAGGGGTTTTTTATATGAAATGGATAACCTATGTTCAGGAAAATAAGCAAAAACTGGGCGCGCTTCTGCCCTGCGGCGACAAGATAGTTCCTCTGTCCGCACTGGGCATTACCCGCGAGTTTTGCAATATGATCGATTTTATCGAAAAGGTCACCGAGGAAGAAAAAGCCTCTGCCAAGGCTCTGTGGGTGGATACCAACCCCGCCGCGGTTGATGCAGGCTCGGTACAGATCCTCTCCCCCATCACCCGTCCCATCCACGATATTATGTGCGTAGGCGTCAACTATCTGGAGCATCAGAACGAGTTCAAGCGTGCAGCCGAGGTGCTTGACCCCAACCGCGCCGCAATTTACTTTGCAAAGCGCGCCTGCAAGATTCTGGGCAGCGGCGACGAGCTGGAGTACTTCCCCGAGATCGACGTTAAGCTTGACTACGAGGTAGAGCTTGCCGTTATCATCGGCAAAGAGGGCAAAAACATCCCCGCAGACAAGGCTGAGGAGTATATCTTCGGCTACTCGGTATTCAATGATTTTTCTGCACGCGCCCTGCAGCGCAAGCATATCCAGTGGTTCAAGGGCAAGAGTCTGGACGGCTATTCGGCAATGGGCCCCGCCATCGTGGACAAGAGCCTGATAGGCTATCTGCCCGAGCTGAACGTACAGAGCATCGTCAACGGTGAACTGCGCCAGAACTCCAACACCAGACTGATGATGACCACCATCTCCAAGATCATCGAAGATCTGTCCTGCGGTATGACTCTGGAGCCCGGCGATATTATCGCAACCGGTACTCCCTCGGGCGTCGGCGCGGGCTTTGATCCCCCCAAATGCCTCAAAAAAGGCGACACAGTCGAGTGTGTCATCGAGCAGGTCGGCTCTCTGGTCACCAAGATAGTGTAAAAGATGATAAAATAAAAAGCTGATGAGCGGAATGAAAGCTCATCAGCTTTTTTAATGCAGAATGTAGACTTAATGTGCCGACTGCATGGGCGAATAGAATAAGGATATCCCCTCAGTCATTTTTTACAAAAATGACAGC
>JAFYMQ010000081.1 GCA_017556565.1 Clostridia bacterium
ATTCATGCCCAAAAACGGGTAGATAAGATCAAAATGCTCGACTATAACACGCTTGCCGCGGTGTAGCGCCTGCAAAATAGCATCGGCAAGCACGCTCATGGATGTAAATCCGGTCTCAAATCTGATGTCCAGATGGTAGGTGTGGGGGGAGAAAAATCCCGTCTCGCTGTCCTGCTCCAAAAGGGGCAGGGGGCGGATGTTGACGCCGTCGTCGTCGTTGGTCAGCTCAAGGTTGGGGAACATACCCTTGATAAGAGCGCTTTTACCCGAGCCGGGCTCACCGATAACACCGATAAGCTTGTCAAAGGGCGACAGATACAGCTGTGCAAGCTGCATGCCCAGCGAATATATACGCCGTCTGCCGCGGGGCGCAAAATAGGTACTGTACAGATGGCTTGTATGTGTATGCTGCATAGAGGTAGCCTCCTTTTTGCTTATGCTTGCCCTTATTATATAATATAAGTCAGGTTTTTACAAACCTTTTAATCACCAATTGCAAAAAAAGACTTGCTATCAGCCAAAAGGGGTTGAAAAGCCCGATGCACCTATTATATAATAAGGGGAGATTGTTATTCTGCAATTTTCACATTGTGAAAGGAGTTTTAGAAAAAATGGCGGACATTATCAAAAGAGCGACCGCAGGCACTATGGAGTCCAGCGACGCTTACGTTGAGATATCCCCCGCAGAGGGTCTTGAGATATCTCTTGAGTCTGTTGTACAGAAGCAGTTCGGCGCAGCCATCGAGGCTGTTGTTGCCGAGGTGCTGGAAGAATGCAAGGTTGCCAACGCAAAGGTTACCGTTATAGACAAGGGTGCTCTCGACTGCGTTATCCGCGCAAGAGTTGAGACAGCCGTTATGAGAGGAAGAGGTGAATAAGAATGCGCAGATCTATGCTCTTTTTGCCCGGAAACACTCCCAACATGCTGATCAACGGCAGCAGACTGGGTTCTGATGCTCTGATTTTTGACCTTGAGGACGCTGTTTCCCCCGCCGAGAAGGACTCTGCAAGAGTTCTTGTCCGCAACACCCTCAAGTATATGGATCTCGGCTCCTGTGAGATCATCGTACGTATCAACTCTATCGACACCGACTACTGGAAAAAGGATATCGACGCTATCCTGCCCTATTCCCCCGCTCTTATCCTGCTGCCCAAAACAAGCTGCGCTCAGGATGCACTCATCGCTGACGAGTACATGACCGAGGTTGAGCAGAAGCTGGGCCTTGAGCAGGGCAAAGTCAAGCTGATGCCCCTGATCGAGACCGCACTGGGCGTTGAGAACGCATTCTCCATCGCAACCGCTACCAAGCGTGTTGCCGCACTCTTCCTGGGTGCTGAGGACCTGACCGCCGACCTGAGATGCAAGCGCACCAAGGGCGGCGCAGAGATCAACTATGCACGTACCCGTCTGGTCATGGCTGCACGCGCTGCCAATATCGACGTATACGATACACCCTTCACAGACGTTAACGACGACGAGGGTATCAGAGTGGACGCAGAGTACGCAAAGGCTCTGGGCTTCACCGGCAAAGCATCCATCTCCCCCCGCCACGTCGAGGTCATCAACGAGGTATTCAGTCCCTCCGAGCGTGACATTGCTTACGCATACGAGGTAATGGAGGCTATCCGCATCGCCAAGGAACAGGGCAGAGGCGTTATTTCCCTCCACAACAAGATGATAGACGCACCTATCGTTGCCAGAGCACAGCAGACCATCGCTATGGCAGAAGAAATGGGAATCAGGAGGGGCTAAACTATGAAAAGCAGCAAAGTTGTAAAATCCATTCAGGAAGCCGTTGCTCTTTCCGGACTCAAGAGCGGCATGACCGTCTCTTTCCACCATCATCTGCGCAACGGTGACTATGTACTCAATATGGTCATGGAGCAGGTCGCTGCAGCAGGCATCAAGGATCTGACCGTCAATGCAAGCTCCCTGTTCGACATCCACGCTCCCCTCATAGACCACATCAAGAACGGTGTTGTCACCACCATCCAGACCAACTATATGTCCTCCAAGATAGGCAAGGCAATCTCCAACGGTCTGATGAAGAGCCCCGTACAGTTCCGCACCCACGGCGGCAGACCCTCTGACATCGTGCTGGGCAGAACTCCCATCGACGTAGCTTTTATCGCTGCTCCCTCCGCCGACTGCATGGGTAACTGCTCCGGTAAGTACGGTAAGAGCGCCTGCGGCAGCCTGGGCTATGCAGTACCCGACGCTATGCACGCCAAGAAGGTCGTCGTCATCACCGACAGCCTTGTACAGTATCCCCTGCTGGATTGGTCCATCCCCGAGAGCTACGTAGACTACGTTGTAGCTGTTGACGAGATCGGCGACATCAACGGCATCGTCTCCGGTACCACCAAGATCACCCGTGACCCCGTAGGTCTGGTTATGGCACAGCGCGCAGCACAGGTCATCAAGCACTCCGGTCTCTTAAAAGACGGCTTTTCTTTCCAGACCGGTGCAGGCGGCGCTACCCTGGCAGCTGCAAAGTTCCTCAAGGACATCATGCTCCGCGAGAACATCAAGGGCAGCTTCGGTCTGGGCGGCATCACCGGCTACATGGTAGATATGCTTGAGGCAGGCTGCTTTGAGAGCCTGCTGGACGTTCAGTGCTTTGACCTCAAGGCAGTTGAGAGCATCCGCAAAAATCCCAAGCATCAGGAAATCAGCTCCATCCACTACGCAAGCCCCTCTGCACGCAGCGCTGTTGTTGACAGCCTTGACGTTGTTCTGCTGGGCGCAACCGAGGTTGACACCGACTTCAACGTCAACGTTCATACCGACTCCAACGGCTACATCATGGGCGGCTCGGGCGGCCACAGCGACACCGCTGCAGGCGCAAAGCTGGCTATGATCATCGCTCCTCTGTTCCGCGCACGTCTGCCCATCGTCACCGACCGCGTAAACTGCATCTCCACCCCCGGTCAGGACGTTGACGTGCTGGTAACCCAGGCAGGTATCGCCGTCAATCCCAAGAACAAGGAGCTCGCTCTGCGCCTCAAGGATGCAGGCCTGCCCGTTGTTGACATTCACGAGCTCAAAGCCATCGCCGAAAAGATCACCGGTCAGCCCAAGCCCCTGCCCAAGGGTGACAAGACCGTTGCAAACGTCATCTGGCGTGACGGCACTATCATAGACACTATCAAGAACGTTCCCACCGAAGGAGGCACACTGTAATGAGAGAGATCTGCGCATCCAAAATCACCGAAGTCGTACGCAGACTTTGCATCGAGGCAAACTGCTACCTGCCTCAGGACATCAAAGACCGCATCATCCAGTGCCGCAAGGAAGAGAGCTGGGGCACCGCTCAGGAGATCCTTGACCGCATTATCGAAAACTACGAGATAGCCGATACCGTTCCCCAGCCCATCTGCCAGGATACAGGCGTTGCCTGCGTATTCCTTGAGATCGGTCAGGACGTTCATATCAACGGCGACCTTTCCGCTGCCGTCAACGAAGGCGTAAAGCAGGGCTACAAAGACGGCTACCTGCGCAAGAGTGTTGTTGGCGATCCCCTCAACCGCGTCAACACCGGCGACAACACCCCCGCTATGCTGTACACCGAGCTTGTTCCCGGCGACGGTCTCAAGATCACCGTTGCTCCCAAAGGCTTTGGCAGTGAGAACATGAGCCAGATCAAGATGCTCCGTCCCTCCGACGGTGTCGAAGGCGTAAAGGCATTCGTCACCAAGGTCGTTGAGGAAGCAGGCCCCAACCCCTGTCCTCCCATCGTTGTCGGTGTGGGCATCGGCGGCACTTTTGACAAGGCCGCTTATCTTGCCAAGAAGGCTCTGATGCGTTCTGCCGATGAGCGCAACGCAGACCCCTACTATGCCGATCTGGAGCAGGAGCTGCTTGAGAAGATCAACGCTCTGGGCATTGGCCCTCAGGGCTTTGGCGGCAAGACCACCGCTCTCTGCGTCAATATTGAGAAGTTCCCCACCCACATCGCAGGTCTGCCCGTAGCAGTCAACATCAACTGCCACGTCACCCGCCACAAATCGGAGGTGCTCTAATATGGCTATCAAGATTACCGCTCCCCTCTCCCGCGAAGAGGCAAGAAAGCTCAAAAGCGGCGACAGCGTTCTGATCTCGGGTGTTATCTACACCGCCCGCGACGCAGCTCACAAGCGTCTTTGCGAGCTGGCTGACAAGGGTCAGGAGCTGCCCCTTGACATCAAAGACTCCATCATCTACTACGTTGGCCCCACCCCCGCAAAGGAAGGTCAGGCGATCGGCAGCGCAGGCCCCACCACCTCTTACCGTATGGACGCTTACAGCCCCACCATGATCGAGCAGGGTCAGACCGGCATGATCGGCAAGG
>JAFYMQ010000082.1 GCA_017556565.1 Clostridia bacterium
CAACCGATGCAGGCGCAGCAGCAGCTTCCAGAGTCGGCGAGCTGGTCAGCGTACACGTGATCCCCAGACCCCACGACGACGTGGAGTTCATTCTGCCCACTCTCGGCAACTGTGACCGCGCATAAGTCAAGTCAACAAACAACAAATAACATATCAGGAGGAAAATAAAATGGCAAATCTTCAGGCACTGGGTATGGTCGAGACAAAGGGTCTCGTAGGTTCTATCGAGGCAGCAGACGCAATGGTCAAGGCAGCAAACGTCAAGCTTATCGGCAAGGTACACGTAGGCGGCGGTCTTGTTACCGTTATGGTACGCGGCGACGTCGGCGCTGTAAAGGCAGCAACCGATGCAGGCGCAGCAGCAGCTTCCAGAGTCGGCGAGCTGGTCAGCGTACACGTAATCCCCAGACCCCACGATGATGTTGAGTTCATTCTGCCCACACTGGGAGGCAAGTGCGAATAATCCATAAGTCGGCTTGATATAAGCCGCATATAGCGGAAGGCGGTGCTTAGGTTGAGACAAAAAATACTGACAGATACAGAGCTTCGTGCCCGTATGCAGGCAGGAGTCAGAGTGCTTGAGATAGACGAGGGGACAATTCTTACCCCCGCGGCAAAAGACTATCTCAAAGAGCGCAATATAGACGTCCGCAGCAGTCAGGTATCCTGCGGCAAGATGACCGTACAGCCTCTGCCCTCGGGCGAGGGGCGGTTTGTGGATGCTGTTTCGGGTGAGAGGTATTCTCTCAAGCCTGAGCACATGACCCATCTGCACAGTAATGTTCTCGTGCCCAAGACCCACAAGCGCATCGCATTTCGCGGCAAGCTTGACTGTTTGCAGGCTCAGCTTATCGGTGTGCAGATGGTGGCGTTCGAGGAGGGCAAGCAGACCCTCTGCGATGAGCTGGACGAGCTTTTGGACTGTCTGCGGCAGATACTCGCCGCCGAGGTCAAAAATGAGCCCCTCAAGCCGCTCAGGCTGCTCAATATGGACAGTGATCAGATTCGATATGCATCTCATCATATCAAAGAGAATACGGGCATAGACCATCCTGTACCAAGTTACAAAATGGGCAGGATGTGTGTCGCACTCAACCGCCTGCGCACCCAGGTGCGAGAGGTCGAACTGGCTGCAGCCTGCGCCTTTGAGGATGAGCATGGCAACTGCACCCGCACGGATATTCTGCAGGCGCTCAACAGACTGTCAAGCTGCGTATATATTCTGCTGTGCCGCACACTGGCAGGCGTGAGCAAGGGGAGACGATGATATGAACTACTACAGCGAAAAGGATATCAGGGATATAGTGGCAAGCGTGGTGGCGCAGACTGCCATAGCACCTGCTGCAAGCGCTTGTCAGACAGTCCCCGTCGAGATATCTGCCCGCCACGTTCACCTGACACGCGAGGCGGTAGACAAGCTTTTTGGCGCAGGCTACAAGCTTACACCCAAACGGGATCTGAGCCAGCCGGGACAGTTTTTGTCCGAGGAGCGGGTCAAGATCGTCACCCGCAAAGGCGAACTTGACAATATTGCCGTGCTTGGCCCCGAGAGGCAGGCGGTTCAGGTGGAACTGTCCGTGACCGATGCAAGAGCGCTGGGAATCAAAGCTCCTATCCGTCTGTCGGGCGATCTTAATGGCGCCGCCGATGTTATCATCATCGGCCCCAAGGGCATGACCGAGGCAAAAGGCTCGGCGATCATCGCCAGAGCGCATTTGCACATGACACCTCAGGATGCCCAACGCTACGGTGTCAATAACGGCGAAAAGGTAGCCATCCGTATGGATACCGACCGCCCCATGACGATCAACGATGTTGAGGTCAGAGTCAGCGGCACGTCCAGACTGGCGGTACATATCGATTTTGACGAAGCCAACGCTGCCGCATTGAGCGGTGACGGACAGGGCTTCCTTATAAAAGGCAGGTGAGTGGCTTGAAAGAGATAGAAATGCAGCAGATAATCGAGGCGGTTACCAGACAGGTACTGGCATCCATGGGCACACCTGCAAGTGTGCAGAGTCAGCCCCCCGAGCCAAAGCCGCGGTATCTTGTGGTGGGCGATACATCCTGCGTCCCTGCAAAACTGTCGGCAGGCGGCACAATTGAGGGTATTGACAGTTATCAGAAATGCGCAGATATAACACAGTACAGCAAGGTCATTATCACATCCCTCGATCTTGTTCAGCTTGCGGACATCGCTCAGGTGCGTCCGTCCTGCCCCGAGTGTTGCGCGGTAGTACAGGCACTGCTCAACGGCATTGATGTGGAGCTGGTCGAGTCGGGTATACCTCATCGCAAGTTTGCAGGCAAGAGCAGCCCGGGTCTGTACACTCTGCTGGAAAGCTACGTTGAGACCATTCTGGGCTTCGGCGTCAAGCTGATGGGTGAAAGCAGACTGACAGTCTCGCCCATCATCTCCCAAAAACCGCCCAGGTTTGACACAAGTCAGCCGCTGCCTGTAAAAGGCTCGGCCAAGATAAACCCATCCCGCCTTATAACCGAACGCGACGCTGTCGTTATGGCATCGCAGGCTCAGGATACCGTGTATCTTGAGGCGGGCACAATAATCACCCCATCGGCATTGGATATTTTCCGCCGTGCAGGTCTGTCGGTAGAACGGGCAGGCGGATAAGAAAGAAGGATAAAATATGGTTATTTGCAAAGTTATAGGCCATGTTTGGGCAACCAAAAAAGAACAGAACTTAGAGGGCCTCAAGCTTATGATCGTTCAGCAGAGCCCTGAGTACGGCGGAGGCGAGGACAGTATCTTTGTCGCAGCCGACTCTGTAGGCGCGGGCATCGGTGAGATGGTACTGGTAGTTTCGGGCAGTACCGCACGCAAGGTTTTCGGCAGCGATGACGTACCCGCAGATATGGCGATAGTAGGTATTATCGATACCCTTCAGATCAAGTAACATAAAAGCCTGCATAGGAGAGCAAAAATGCGTTTATTGGATATGATCAAAGCCGCGGGCATAGTAGGCTGCGGCGGAGCGGGATTTCCCACCCATGTAAAACTCAACGGTACATTTGAATATCTGATCATCAACGGAGCCGAGTGTGAGCCGCTTTTGCGCAATGATCGGTATCTGATGCGCAATCATGCCGATGAGATAGTTGCGGCAACCGCAGCTATCGCAGACGAGCTTTCGATTCCTCATGCAGTCATAGCTCTCAAAGGTCACTATCACGATGAGGTTCAAGCCCTCAAAGCCGCCGTGGAAAAAAACGGCGCGAAGGTAGACGTTTTCGAGCTTGAGAGCTTTTATCCCGCAGGTGACGAGCAGACTATAGTCTATGAGGTTACGGGCAGGGTAGTTCCGCCCGCAGGTCTGCCGTCGCAGGTTGGCGCAGTGGTCAACAATGCAGCAACAGTATATGCTATATATCAGGCCATGTCGGGCATCCCGCTGACACGCAAATATATGACGGTCACGGGCGAAGTCGGACGTCCTGTTATACTCAACGTGCCGGTCGGCACTCCTTTGAGCTACTGCATAGAGCAGGCAGGCGGCAGCAAACTTGATGATTACGTTGTGGTCACAGGCGGTCCCATGATGGGCAAGCTTGTAAAAAAGCAGGACGTCAATACGGCAGTAGTCACCAAGACTACCTCGGGCATACTTGTGCTGCCCTCAGACGGCTACCATGCATCGAGCGCCGCTATGGACACACGCCGTATGCTTATTCAGGCACGTGCAGCCTGCATTCAGTGCAGCTATTGCACACAGATGTGCCCCCGTCATATGCTTGGTCATCCTATCGAGCCCCACCGCATAATGCGCAAAATGGCAGTAAGCATCGATACTGGCAGTATGCTGGATGACAGTATAATCCGCAGCGCTCAGCTTTGCTGCGAGTGCGGCATATGCGAAACCTACGCATGTCCCATGGGTCTCAAGCCCCGCAAGATCAACGCTATGCTCAAGCGTGAGCTGGGTGCAGCGGGCATCCGTTATCAGCGCACAGACGAGCAGTATAGCCCCAACCCCATGCGAGACTACCGCAAAGCCCCTACAGAGAAGGTTGCCTACAGAGCAGGGGTACACAAGTATTACAATTATGAGATAAGCGATCTTATCACCGCCGAGCCTGACAGAGTGGATGTTCCGCTCAGTATGCATATCGGCGCACCTGCGCAGGCTGTGGTTGCAGTCGGCGACAGGGTTCAGGTAGGCGATGTTATCGCTTTGATTCCTCAGGACAAGCTGGGCGCATGCATACACGCAAGCATCTCGGGACGTGTCACGGCGATCGGGGACAGAGTCACTATAGTCAAAGAATAAGGGGTGGCAACTATGGAAAGTATCGGATTTCTGGAGCTTAACAGTATAGCAAAAGGCATCGAGGCGGCGGACGCAGTGCTCAAGACCGCGGCTGTAGACCTCGTGTTTTCCAAAGCAGGCTGCCCCGGCAAATACTACCTGCTCTTTACGGGCGAGGTTGCAGCGGTGCAGTCGTCTATCGACACAGGCTGCGTCGTAGGCGGCAGCCATGTGGTTGACAAGTGCGTCATCCCACGAGTCCATCCTCAGGTCATCAGCGCAATCAATATGACCAATATGCCCGAGCAAATGAAAGCCATCGGAGTAATGGAGTTTTTCTCGGTCACAGCCTCGGTCTACGGTGCGGACGCGGCGGTAAAAGCTGCCGACGTTGATCTTATTGAGGTGCGGCTTGGTATGGGTATCGGCGGCAAGTCTTTTGTAGTGCTGACCGGAGAGGTTGCAGCAGTATCAGAGGCTGTAAAGTGCGGCATCAATACACCTGCAGCAGAGGGAATGGTCATCTCGTCGGTGGTTATTCCCAGTCCACACAAAGATCTGCTCAGTAGCCTGATGTAAGGAGTGGCAATTATGTTCGACAGTGAAAACAAACAGAGAATAATACAGGAGTTTGTACCCGGCAAACAGGTGACACTTGCCCATCTGATTGCCAACCCCACACGGGATCTGTATAAGAAACTTGGCGTCATCACCAAAAACGAAGGCGCAATAGGCATCATGACCATCACCCCCAGTGAGGCATCGATTATAGCAGCCGACGTAGCATCCAAAGCCGCCAATGTGGAGATAATATTTGTCGACCGCTTTAACGGATCGCTGGTCATCGGCGGTGACGTTGC
>JAFYMQ010000083.1 GCA_017556565.1 Clostridia bacterium
ATACTTTCTGCCAAGAGGTTGCCTATGAAAAACCGCACCAAAGAAGAAAAACTCAGCGCATACCTGCTTGTTACTGCACTGCTTATTTACGTGCTGGTGTGTATGACCAAGTCAAACTACACCGCCTCCATCGCGTTTTTTGTCAAAGAAGGAATATTCACCAAAGCCAAGTCGGGACTTATATCGGCATGTTTTTATCTCATCTACTCGGTGGGACAGATAATCGGCGGCGTTATATCCGACCGCATCTCACCCTACAAGGTCATCAGCATCGGCGTGCTTGGCTCGGCGCTTATCAATCTTGCGCTGTGCTTTACAAGCAGGTTTGAGTGGGTGCTCGTTTTGTGGAGCCTGTGCGGTATAATCCAGTTTGGCATCTGGCCCGGTCTTGTCAAGATCGTGGCAAGCGTCATATCCCCCAAACACCGCAAGACTGCAAGCGTGCTTGTGGGCATGTGCATCGGTACCGGCGGCATACTCAGCTATCTTGTTGCCACACCCATGCTTGAGTGGCTGGGCTGGACAGGACTGTTCGGCATGAACACCGCTATATTGGCGCTGGTGCTTGTTATGTGGGCATCGGTAGAAAAGCTGACCGCAGGCACACTTATGCCCCACCCCATCAGCCGCCTCAAAAAAGCTGCCGCCGCGGGCGACAAGCCTGCATTCTTCCCCATATTCCTGCGCAGCGGTCTGCCCATCATAATGGTCATAAACATGATAATCAATATGCTCAGCATCGGTATCAAGTCCTGGGTACCCACCATGATGATGGAGAGCTACGATATATCGGCAACCTGGGCAAGTGTGCAAACCGCCGTCACCTATGCCGTCAATATCGCAGGCGCATTTGCCGTTATCTACCTGTTCCGCAAGATCAAAAACGAGCTTTTGTGCGAGAGCGCATATCTGTTTATCTGCATACCCTTCTACGTGGTGCTGCTTTTCATCGGCAGAGGGCCTATGTGGAGCATGTTGACCTCGGTCATGGTGACCACCACATTTACCTACGCGGTGGGCAATCTCAACGTGCGCACCTCGGCAACCTACGAAAAATACGGCTGCTCCGCCACGGTCAGCGGCATACTCAACGGTATGGCAAGTTTTGGAATATTTGCCGCCAACGCAAGTTTTGGCATCATTGCCCAAAATCACGGCTGGTCGGCGGTCACCGTTATTCTGGTATGCATCGGCTCGCTGGGCGCGCTGCTTTCGCTGGTTGTGGGTGCTACCCTGTGGCGCAGGTTCAAGCTGGAAAAAGCATCGGAATAATACTGAACTCAAAAACCTGCTTTGGGGTGCCAGGGCAGGTTTTGTGTTATAATATAATAAATTAAAATCCCCTTTTCAAACCGGTGGATTTCGTTTATACTATATTTACATTTGTATGTAAGATTTGGTAACAATTTTAAGTTAATTTTAAGTCAGAGGTGTTTTATTATGGATCTTCAATATCTGCGGCCTGCCCGCGGTTTTTATCTGAAAGAGCTTGAGAAGTTTCTGAGTGAGAGCGGTCTGGATTTTGACCCCGGCTGCACTTTTACCGTCAATGCGCTGGAGGATGACGAGATAATCGCCACCGGCTCGCTGGAAAAGAACGTGCTCAAGTGCATCGCTGTCAGCGAAAAACATCAGGGCGAGGGTCTGTCGGCAACCATCATCACCGCGCTCAGAAGTCAGGCATTTGACAACGGTGAGGAGCATCTGTTCCTCTTTACCAAGCCCAAGAATATCGAGATGTTCGGCGGACTGGGCTTCTACCCGGTTGCCAAGACTCAGGACGCGCTGCTGATGGAGAGCGTACGCGGCGGCTGCGACTCTTTTGTAGCGGCTCTCCCCAAAAAAGAAGGCACAATCGGTGCGGTGGTCGTCAACTGCAACCCCTTTACTCTGGGACACCGCTATCTTATCGAGCAGGCATCTCAGGCTGTGGATTGGCTGTATATCTTTGTGCTCAGTGAGGACAAGAGCTTCTTCCCCGCCGACGTGAGATTTGATCTGGTCAAAAAGGGCACCGCCGATATCCCCAACGTTATCGTCTGCCCCACCGGCAAGTATATGATCTCCTCGGCAACCTTCCCCACATATTTCATCAAGGACAAGACCAAGGTCGACGATATCAAGTGCGACATGGACATTGAGGTGTTCTCCCGCAAGTTTGCGCCTGCTCTGGGCATCACACGCCGTTTTGTGGGCACAGAGCCTCACTCTGCGGTCACCAACGCATACAATCAACGCCTGCAGAAGCTGCTGCCCGACCGCGGCATCGAGCTGACGATCATCGAGCGCAAGACATCAAGTGGCGCTGCCATCAGCGCAAGCCGCGTACGCAAGCTGATCGAGGAGAAAAACCGCGACGCCCTGCTCTCGCTGCTGCCCCCCACCACCATGGAATACGTGGACAAGACATTTTTCGGTGACAAATAAATTAAAAATAAAGGAGTCTTAAACATGGAGTTCAACAACGGCAACTACCGCTCCGGCCCATACAGTTCGGGTCCGTTCAGCACGGGCGGTGCCACCCCTCCTCCCCCCAACGCACCCAAAAAGCCCATCAACGTTGACATCAACGCAGGCAAGCTGAAGAAGTTCATCCCCCTGCTCATCGTGCTTGTGCTGATCGCCGTATGCGCCATGACCTGCTGGTACACGGTCGACGACAAGCAGCAGGCTGTTGTGACCACATTCGGCAAGGTGACCGACATTACCGAGGCGGGTATGCATTTTAAGCTGCCTTTTGGTATACAGAACATCGAAAAGGTAGACGTCAACGTTTATCAGAAGCTTGAGCTTGGCTACCGCTCCGATGAGTACAACACAGGCGGCTACACACTTGTTACCGACGAGAGCAAGATGATCACCGGCGACTACAATATCGTCAACATCGAGTTCTTTATCGAGTACAAGATCTCCGACCCCGTCAAGTATCTGTACAACTCCTACGAGCCCGAAGAGGTGCTTCGCAATCTGGTACAGAGTCAGGTGCGCAACGTAGTCGGCTCTACCAACGTTGATGCAGTCCTCACAGACGGCAAGGAGCAGATCCAGCGTCAGGTAAAGGAGTTCATCACCGAGATCCTCAATGACTACGACATCGGTCTTATGCTGGTGGACGTCAAGATTCAGGACAGTGAGCCCCCCACGACCGACGTTATTGAGGCATTCAAGAGCGTTGAGACCGCAAAGCAGCAGGCAGAGACGGTCATCAATCAGGCCCGCGCATACCAGAACTCCAAGCTGCCTTCGGCTCAGGCCGAGGCTGACAAGCTGATACAGAACGCCGAGTACCTCAAGCAGAGCCGTATCAATGAGGCTACCAAGCAGGTCGCTATGTTTGAGGCTATGTATCAGGAATATATCAACGATCCCGAGATAACCCGCGCAAGAATGTATTATGAGACCATTTCTCAGGTGCTGCCCGGTGTCAAGCTGTACATCAACACCGATGAAAACGGCGTAAACACCCTGCTGCCCCTTGACAGTCTGGTAAAGTAAGGAGGACATAGCTATGA
>JAFYMQ010000084.1 GCA_017556565.1 Clostridia bacterium
CGGCTCCATCAAGCCCCACACCAAGTTCACCGGCCAGGTTTACGTTCTGTCCAAGGACGAAGGCGGCCGTCACACCCCCTTCTTCAACAACTATCGTCCCCAGTTCTACTTCCGTACAACTGACGTTACCGGCGTTATCAATCTGCCCGAAGGCACCGAGATGTGCATGCCCGGCGACAACGTTGACATGAAGGTCGAACTGATCACCCCCATCGCTATCGAGAAGGGTCTCCGCTTCGCTATCCGTGAAGGCGGCAGAACTGTTGGTTCCGGCGTTGTTATCGAGATCAACGAGTAATTAACAATTACAACATAAAACAGAGAGCTTCGGCTCTCTGTTTTTGTTTTATAGCGCTTGCGATTATTGGAATAATCTCTGCGGCAATATTGAGTATTGGCGCAAAATAAAAGCTCCGCCTGAGCGGAGCTTTTATTTTTTCCTGATGCTTTTTTACCTGAAATAGAGTATTATTCTGTCATCGTATTCTTCGATATAACAGTCCTGAGCCTTTTGCCTGAGTGCAAACACGTACTGTATACCTGATGACTTGTTTTCTGTCACCATATACTTTATACTGTCGCACTCAAACAGCAATGCGGTTTTGCAGGGTGACAGGGTGAGAGTGATATATCTGCCGTCATAGCTGCATTCGGCAGCAGCAGGCAGGTCGGTGTAGAATGTCACCGCGGTGTATTCACCAGATTCTGTACAGTCTATATCGTATATGGAGCATTTGTTTTGCGGATCAAGTAGCTCGACAGGGGATATTGCGACCGATATTACGCCGTTTCTGTCATTGATTACCGCGAGATGGTTGGTGTCGCTGATGCTTATGGGGGCACTGTATTGGGTTTGGCTAAGTGTCAGGCTTACAATATTGTCGCCCGTCATGGCATACATTCGGCTTCCTGCATTGCCGAGACATTGCACGTTGTAATTTTCGCCGTTTACTACGTTTGCTTTTGGCTGAGGTGACAGTATCTGCTGATTTTGATTGGCTGAGTAGAACAGGGGACTGCCTATCTGAGGCATGGGTCTTGCGTAACGGTCGGTCAGGTGCTCGTAGAATGTGGGGTTATCCTCAACCGACTGATACCTGAAATATATCACGCCATCGGTTTGACCGTATATTTCGATCATATCAAGCTGATCTATCAGTTCCTGATCGGTGTACCAATTTGTCGAGTTCGGTTCTTCCTGTGTTCTGTAGGCGCCTATACCGATATACAGATCAACTCCCGTTCCGGTAACGGCGTTTCTCCACCATAGCAGCAGAGTCTCAAACTCGCCCTCAACCGAGCCGATCGCCCAGTATAGCTGAGGTGCGATGTAGTCTATCCAGCCCTCCTGTATCCATTTGAGTGTGTCGGCATAGTGGTCAAAATACGACTGTCCGCCTATGGTTTCGCTGCCGCGGCTGTCCGAAGAACTGTTCGCCCATATTCCAAAAGGTGATATACCGAATGTTACGCCGTATTCATCGGTCAGCTCATCGAGCGATCGGACGATATTGTTGATGTTATCCCGCCTGAACTCGGCGATATTATCATAGCCGCTTCCGAGCAGCTCAAAGCTATTTTTGTCATCAAGGCCGCCGTCGGGATAGAAGTAATCGTCAAGATGTATTCCGTCCACATCGTAGTTTTGCAGTATCTCAACAACGCCGTCGGATATAAGCTTTTGAACATCCGCCAGAGCAGGGTCAAAATACAACCGTCCGTCCGAGCCCTGCCTTACCCACTCGGGATGCAGTCTTGCAGGATGCAGGGGAGAGAGCGTAGCCAAGCCTTCTTCAATGGATGTAAAGGTTGACACCGTTACACGATATGGGTTGATCCAGGCATGCAGTTCCATGCCAAGATCGTGGCATCTGTCGATAAAATAGTCCAGCGGATCGAATCCGCCCTCGGGTGCAAGCCCCTGCTGACCGCTCAGATATTTGCTTGAGGGGAATGTTTGCGACGGATATATTGCATCGCAGCACGGACGCACCTGCAGGTATATGGTGTTTATTCCTGCGCGTGCAGCCGAGGTGATTATCTCTTCTGCCTGCGCCATCATCTGTGCGGAACTTAGTCCCGGCTCGGACGGATAATCGAGATTGTATACCGTACTGACCCAAACACCGCGCACTTCGGGTTGGGCGGCGTGGCAGGGCAAAGTCATCAGCAGCAACAAAACTGCCAACAAAAATATTTTTTTCATCTTGCCTCGCCTCCCGTATCAGTTTATAATATATTATACAATACTTTTCGATTAAATTAAATTTTTTTTGGCAGGTGAAAAAATGGGAATTCACGACGGACACAGACAGAGGGTATACGACAGACTGCGCAAAGAAGGTCTCGACTCTTTCAGCCCTCACAATGTTCTTGAATTGCTGCTTTTTTATTCTATACCCAGAGCAGATACCAACGAAATCGCACACCGTCTTATTGATAGGTTTGGCAGTGTGGCGGCAGTCCTTGACGCGCCCGAAAGTGAACTTGTCAAGGTCAGCGGAATCGGTGAGCACTCGGCGACACTGATAAAGCTTATTCCTCAGCTTGCAAGATATTATATGACAGATAAGACTGCAGATATTATTATCGGCAGTTCACGTCAGGCAGGGGAGTATCTGCTGCCCAGATACGTTGGCCGCTCGGTAGAGACTGTTATGATGGTCTGTCTTGACAACAAGAACAAAGTCATCAATACCACCATCGTGCATGAGGGCAGCGTTAACGTATCCGAGGTCAGCGTTCAGGCTATTGCATCTGTGGCGCTGCAGAGCAAAGCCTCGGCGGTCATTCTTGCACATAATCATCCTGACGGTGTTGCTCTGCCGTCCAATGACGATATAGCAACCACCAAGGTTATCTGCCGTTCTCTCGGCCTGCTTAGCATCCGTATGATCGATCATATCATCATAGGTGACAATGATTACGTATCCCTTGCCGATACAGGCAGGATTTAACAGTGATATTAGCTAAAAACCACCCCTCTTTTTTGTACAATTCTCCGTAATTTGGCGATAATTGTAATTTTTTCTTGAATAATGCCGTCAAATGGAGTATGATATGTACCAAAGGGAGGGGACAGCTATGTTTATGCTCGGTTTTGGAAGAAGCAATACAGGCATAGTTGTCTCTTTGGCGGCATTTTCACGTTGAATGGTGAAAGTGCCTGTTTTTATATCTTTTAAGGAGGAAGCAAAATGAAACAGACAACCATCCCCGAAGAAGGCATCAGAGACGCCCGCAAGCTGGGTATCCCCAAAATGCTGCTGCTTGGCCTCCAGCACATGTTCGCTATGTTTGGCGCAACAGTTCTGGTTCCCATCCTCGTAGCAGGCTACGGACTGCCTCTCAGCATCCAGACCACACTGGTATTCGCAGGTCTGGGCACACTGTTTTTCCATCTTTGCACCAAGTTCAAGGTTCCCGCATTCCTCGGCTCGTCCTTTGCATTCCTGGGCGGCTTTGAGGCTGTAGCAAAGCTCGATTCCGGCAAGTTTGCAGGTATGACCGGCGCAGAAAAGCTGCCTTATGCACTGGGCGGCGTTGTTGTAGCAGGTCTTATGTATCTGGTTCTTGCTCTGCTTGTCAAGTTTATCGGCGTTAAGCGTGTTATGCGCTTCCTGCCCCCCGTTGTTACCGGCCCCATCATCATCCTCATCGGTCTGATCCTTGCTCCCAGCGCAGTTACCAATGCCAGCGGCTGCTGGTGGCTGGCTGCACTGAGCGTTGCTGTCATCATCGTCTGCAACATCTTCGGCAAGGGCATGATCAAGATCGTTCCCATCCTGCTGGGCGTTGTCATTCCCTATATCGTTGCACTCTGCTGCGGTATGGTCGATTTCGGCGCAGTCAAGGATGCAGGCGTTGTTGGTCTGCAGGACTTCGTTATCGCAAAGTTTGACATCCAGGCTATCCTTATCATGGCTCCCATCGCTATCGCTACCATGATGGAGCATATCGGTGACATCTCCGCTATCTCCGCAACAGTCGGCGGCAACTTTGTCGAGGATCCCGGCCTCCATCGCAGCCTTATCGGTGACGGTATTGCTACAGCTATGGCAGGTATGTTCGGCGGCCCCGCTAACACCACCTACGGCGAGAACACCGGCGTTCTGGCTATGACCAGAGTATACGATCCCAAGGTCGTTCGTCTGGCAGCTCTGTTTGCTATCGTTCTGTCCTTCAGCCCCAAGTTTGCCGCAATCATCAACTCTGTACCCGCAGCAATCATCGGCGGCGTTTCCTTCATCCTCTATGGTATGATCTCTGCTATCGGTGTCAGAAACGTTGTTGAGAACAAGGTCGACTTCACCAACACCCGCAACCTTGTTATCGCAGCAGTTATCATGGTTACCGGTCTCGGCTTCAA
>JAFYMQ010000085.1 GCA_017556565.1 Clostridia bacterium
CTTGAGACCTTCTTTTGCGCCGTCGAGGGTAAAGCTGTTGACGGCAAGAACGATCATCAGGAACAAAAGTGCAACCATCATATACTTGGTAACGCGCTCAAGACCGCCCTGCAGGTTGAAGCTGAGGATAACAAAGCCGATAACGACAACGATCAGCATAAAGATCATATTGACCTTGCCGTCTGTAATCATGGGCACAAAGCCCAGATCAGCAGTCTTGCCTGTGACGAACTGTACAAAGTAGTACATGATCCAGCCGGAAACAACGGTGTAGAAGCTCATCAGACAGATGTTGCCGAACAGAGCCAGATATCCGTGTGTGTGCCACTTCTGGCCGGGCTTCTGCAGCTTCTGATACATTTTGATGGGGCTTGCCTGAGCAGCACGGCCGATAGAGAACTCCATGGTCATAACAGGCAGACCCAGCAGGATCAGGCAGAGAGCGTAGATAAGAACAAATCCGCCGCCGCCGTACTGACCGGCCATCCAGGGGAACTTCCATACGTTACCGCAGCCGATAGCACAGCCCGCACTAAGCAGTATAAAGCCCAGACGGGAGGATAGACGTTCGCGATTTTCCACAAAAAAACCTTCTTTCAAGAGATATTAAGTTATATTGTAGCAGACTAAAGCAAAAAAGTCAAAAAGAATATGAACAAATATTAAAAATTCCGTCGATTTTTGGGTTAAGTTGACCCATATTAAATTATTCGTTGCACCGATGAGCATTTTGCGGTATAATTTATACAGAGAAATATCGGGAGTGATATAATGAACTTTACAGAGATAGCTCAGCTGCGGCAGTCCTGCCGTGCATACGACTCATCCAGAGAGGTGGAACAAACCAAGCTTGACAGCATACTTGAGAGCGCACGTCTGTCGCCTTCGGCATGCAACGGTCAGCCCTATCATATTACCGTATGCAAGGGTGACGCAGCCAAAAAGGTTGCAAAAGCCACACAGGGCATGGGGATGAACAAGTTTGCCTCCGATGCGCCCGTGCTGCTTGTTCTGTCCGAGATGCCCTATGTTGCTTCGGCTGCGCTGGGCGCCAAGGTAAAAAAGAACGACTATCGCTCTATTGATATTGGTATCGCAGCGGCGTATATCACCGCAGAGGCCGCAGCACAGGGTCTGGGCAGCTGTATTCTCGGCTGGCTCGACGACAGCGAGATACGCAGTATTTGCGATCTTGAGCATCCTGTGAGGCTGGTTATCACAATAGGCTATCCCAAGCCTGACGACAAGCTGAGAGCAAAGACCCGCAAGGATATGGACAAGCTTGTCAAAACCGTGGGCGAGTAATATTGAATACAAAAAATAATATATAAGTTATCTGTCAGGAGGAAAACAGTATGAAGAAGATAGTAGTTATCGGCGGCGGCACAATGGGTCTGGATATTGCCCAGGTTTTTGCAAGAAGCGGCAAGGATGTCATTGTACGCGATATCACCGAGGAAATTATAAAAGGCTCCGAAGCACGCCTCAACAAGGGTCTTGACAAGCTGGTCGCCAAGGGCAAGCTTGACGAAAACGGCAAGCAGGCTATACTGGACAAGATGACCTTTACTACCGACCTCAATATGGCTGCCGATGCCGATCTGGTTGTGGAAGCCGCTGTTGAGAACTTAGAGATCAAAAAGTCTATTTTTGCCGAGCTGGACAAGATCTGCAAGCCCGAGACCATTCTGGCATCCAATACGTCCTCTATCTCCATCACCGCTATCGGTGCAGCAACCAAGCGCCCCGACCGTTTTATCGGTATGCATTTCTTCAATCCCGCCACAGTTATGAAGCTTGTTGAGGTCATCCGCGGCGCAGATACCTCTGACGAGACCTTCAAGACCGTATATGACCTGTCTGCGGAGATCGGCAAAGATCCCATCGAAGTTGCCGAGGCTCCCGGCTTTGTCGTCAACAAGATTCTGATCCCCATGATCAACGAAGCAGCCGATCTGCTGTATACCGGTGTTGCAAGCGCCGAGGATATTGACAAAGCTATGCAGCTTGGTGCAAACCATCCTATGGGCCCCCTGCATCTTGGCGATCTTGTCGGACTTGACGTGTGCCTTGCCATCATGGATACCCTGTACAACGAAACCCGCGACTCCAAGTACCGCGCTTCTCTGCTGCTGCGCAAGCTGGTGCGTGCAGGTAAGCTGGGCAGAAAGACCGGCGAGGGCTTCTTCAAGTATTGATAAGCCAAAACTTAAAATCCATAACAAAAAGTACCGGACAAACTGTCCGGTACTTTTTATATTGCTTTGTATTATTGCTTATCTAATACCGAGATCCTCGGCGGTGGAGGTCTGGTATCCGTTTGCGCTCAGAAGATCGGCCATCTTGTCGCTGTCGACAACACGGAAGATTATATGAGCCTTGCCGTCTGCATGACCAAAGATAGAGTACATGTACTCTATACCGATGTCGTTTTCGGCCAGCAGCTTGAGCAGCTTGGCAAGAGCACCGGGCTCGTCGTCGACAGTAACGGCGGTAACAGGAGTCATAGTCAGGATGAATCCCTGCTCGAGCAGGATGGCGCTTGCTTTGTGAGCATCGCATACGATCAGGCGAAGAACACCGTAGTCGGCAGTCTCCGCAATGTTGATTGCACGAAGATCGATTCCGTTGTTTGCCAGGATGTTGGATATCTCAGCCAGCTGGCCTGCGCGGTTTTCAAGAAAAACAGAGATCTGATGAATAGTCATAGTCATTCTCCTCCTTATATTTTGCGCTTGTCGATTACACGAACGGCTTTACCCTCGCTGCGGGTAATGGATTTGGGTGCGACCAGGCGAACGTTTGCTGCGATACCGAGCATGGACTTGAGTTCGGAAACAAGCTTCTTTTCCATCTCGGTGATCTTGCCCAGATTGTCAGAGAAGTTTTCGGGATTCATTTCAACCAGAACGTCGAATGTATCGGTGTTGTTTACGCGGTCAACAACGATCTGATAGTTTGCGTGATAACCCTGCTCAAGCAGCACTGTCTCGATCTGAGAGGGGAATACGTTAACACCGCGGATAATGAGCATATCGTCGCTGCGTCCCATGGGCTTGCACATCTTGACGTGTGTACGGCCGCAGGAGCAGGGCTCGTAGTTGAGCTGGCAGATGTCGCGGGTGCGGTAACGCAGCAGGGGGAAGGCTTCTTTGGTGATGGAGGTGAATACCAGCTCACCCTTGCTGCCCTCGGGCAGAACCTCGCCGGTATCGGGATCGATGATCTCAGCAATAAAGTGGTCCTCGTTGATGTGCATACCTGCCTGTGCAGAGCACTCGAATGCAACGCCGGGGCCGCTGAGCTCGGTCAGACCGTAAATATCATAAGCCTTGATGCCAAGAGCCTTCTCGATATCGTGGCGCATCTCCTCGCTCCATGCCTCAGCACCAAAGATACCTGCCTTGAGGGGGATATCCTCGGCGGTCATGCCCATTTCCTTCATGCTTTCTGCAAGATATGCAGCATAGGAGGGGGTGCAGCAGAGAATGGTAGCGTTGAGATCCTTGATGAAC
>JAFYMQ010000086.1 GCA_017556565.1 Clostridia bacterium
CGCGGCGGCGGTCTGCAGCATATCGTCAAGCAGCTTGGCTCTGCAGGCTCTGCCGATCCTCTTAATCAGCGCGGAACAGCGGGTTACACTCGGGCAATCGTAGCCTAAAACTGTACACCAGCCCGCTTAAAACCGCTTCTAATTGACTTGAAGTTCCGGTGACGGATAACAAGGCGCAAGTTTAAATACAGCGTGAGAGACTAAATGAAGCGGCACGGGTATACCGTGATGCGATAGTCCGTACTCCGAATATAATCAAAATGTCCTGCACGAGGCAGGACATAAAAGAAATCGGAGACCGACGCAGAAATGGGTCGGCGCCTATCCCAGTTTATAATTCATACAATCAGGAATATGTGGAGCAACAATATCCAAAAAGGATTTCGACTGAGAAGAGTTTATTCTCAGAACAAATTGCCCATTGCGACGTGGTTCAAGTTTGGCTTCTATGCCGTATGAGCTGCGAAAGTATTCTATGAGCAATTGATGCTCCTCTGCAGAAAAAGAATTGGTGCACAAAACGATAGTTTTGTAACGTTTATTGATTGAACCATCATCCATATACCATACGGCGAGAGACAACGGAGATAATTGAGACAGCCAGAAATCGGACACTTTTTTGCGGCCGTCAGGATAGCAAATCTCCCGTGCCCAACCTAAAAAAGGATGGGAGACCGTAGAGAAAGAATAGGTAGGAAGATTACCTCTGAACTCCTTGTGGGATTTATTAAAATCTTTCATAGTGACAAAGTCGGAGAACTCGTTATATTTCCAGCGCAGGTAATCGAGCTGCCTCTCTCCGTGAGTAAAGGATAATGATGCATTGTTTCCCGAAGGTCTGAGATATGCATCGCCAAGCAGCGAACCAAAGCAGATATCTTTCTGGCGTTGTGAAAACTCAGCAGAACGCAGCTCGTGATTTACGGAAAAATCAAAGGAGATGCCATAATCCCGGCAATACTTGTAGATGTTGCTCCATCCCTCTGGTCCGTATCCGAGATGTTCGGCAACTTGTCGGGGTGTCATGCCTTCGTCAAGAATTAACCCTCGCAGAGTCTCTTCTGAGGGTTTGAGGATGACCCTTCTTTTGGGAAGAGAATAACGGTTTGCAAGTTTTCGGAGAAACCGAGGGTCACTATAACCGTATTTTACTGCGATTTCTTTCCATGTCAAGTCTGACATGACATCATTCAGAAGCTGCTCTCTTGAAGGCGCTTTCATAGGAAACATCTCCAACACACCGTATTTTGATTGATTGAGTGGAATTATTATAACACAAAGTGGATAGGTCTGCAAGCAACAGATGAGTGGAAGGCAACACGCGCCTCCAAGCGCCTTGTAGAAGAGTACATGGTGCGTATCGAGAGCTGCTCTACATTCAACGATCTGGGCGCTAACTAAGCGCCGCGGATAAACGGGCGGCAGGCAAACTGCCGCCCCCAAAAAAACTGACACACCAAGGAGGAAATTATGTCTGAAACAAAAACAACCGTAAAACTCAGCGCTCAGGAGCTTGAGGCGATCAAAAATCAGCTGAGAGAGGAGCTGAGGGAGGAACTGACCCATGCAGCAGCACCCACCAACAGCACACCCGACCCTTATTTTGAGGAGTACGTGGAGGTGCAGCTTTTCAAGGACGGCAAGGACTACCGCGACGACGTCTTTGTGTCCTGCAACGGCGAAAACTGCCTCATAAAGCGCGGCGTGCCCGTCATGATCAAGCGCAAGTTTGCTCTTATTCTGGAGCAGTCGGCGCGTCAGGACGTTTGCGCCGCCGAGTATGCTCAGGATCGCCGCCGCGAGTATACCGACCGCGCCCGTGAACTGGGAATGTAAAATCAGTCTTCCCGCGGGGCATTTTGCCCCTGCGGGCGGTGGGGATACCCGATTATGACACAACTGATGAACATTGCCCAGATCTGCACGAGCATCAGCACTATCGCGGCACTTGCGCTGCTGCTTGTGAGGCCGCTGCGCAAATGGGCGCTGGGGCTCAGACAGATGGAGGACGGGCAAAAATGTCTGCTCAGGGCCGATATGCTGCGCACCTATTACCGCCACCGCGACGAGGCGACCATCAGGCAGTACGAGCTTGAGAACTTTTTGACCACCTACCGCGCCTACCGTGCGCTGGGCGGAAACAGTTTTATAGAACACATTTATACCGAGGTGTCCCGATGGGACATCATAAGCTGAGAGAGGAGAAGCTCATGGAAATATCAGCAAAAAACATCCTGCGCAAGTTGCTCAGCCGCAAGTTTCTGACCGCGGCGGCAGGCATTCTTATGGGCATCGTCATAGTTTTTGGCGGTGACAGCGAGACTGTCGAGACCGTGGCGGGCGCGGTTGTGTCCCTTGTGTCCACGGTGGCATATATTGCTGTAGAGGGCAGAGTTGATGCGCTTCAGGCGGCAAACTGTGCACTCAGGCTGCAGCAGGCAGCAGATATTATAGGTGAGGAGTGATCAATTGCCCAAAATCTGCATAGACGCGGGACATTGGGGCAGCTATAACCAAAGCCCCGCAAACCCCGCATATTTTGAGTCAAAAATCATGTGGCAGCTGCAGGAGCTGCTTTGTGCCGAGCTTGAAAAGCTGGGCGTGCAAACGGTCAAAACGCGCCAAAGCCCCGAGCGGGATCTGCCGCTGGAGCAGCGGGGCGCTTTGGCTGAGGGGTGCGGGCTGTTTTTGTCCCTGCATTCCAACGCAACAGAGGGCAACGCTCTGCGCGAGGATATAGACTATCCGGTTTCCTACGTGTCCATAAGCGGCAGTGCCGACGATATAGGGCTCAGGCTGGCTCGGTGCGTTGAGCAGACTTTGGGTACTGTGCAGAGCGCCCGCATCGAGCACAAAACCGGCAGCGGCGGCAAGGATTATTACGGCGTGCTTCGCGGTGCGTGGGCAAAAGGTGTGGCGGGGGTAATACTGGAGCACAGTTTTCATACCAATTCCCGTACGGTACGGTGGCTGATGCAGCCGGAAAACCTGCAGACCCTTGCTATCCGTGAGGCGCAGATAATAGCCGAATACCTGGGGACAAAAATCCCCGCCACGCCCGCCTCCCCTGCCCAAAAACGGTACAGATATCTGAGGGATTTGCCCGAGAGCGATTCTTTCCGCGCCATTATCGCAGAGCTGATGGAGGCGGGGATAATTCGCGGCGACGGGGGCACGCCGCCCGTCATCGATCTGAGCCATGATATGGTGCGGCTGCTTGTCATGCTGCACAGAGCGGGGCTGCTGGACAAAAATCAAGCAAAAAATCACAACAAGGAGAATACCAATTGACACCAAACCAAGCAATACAAAGAGCTGACGAGCTCAGACCCAACGCCCTGAGCCGGGACACCAAGCTGTTGTGGCTGGGCGAGATAGAGGGGCAGGTGGGATGCCTTATGGGTCGGGAGGAGGGCGTGCACACAGATCCTGACGGGGAGCTTTTGATGCAGCCGCCCTTTGACAATATATATTATCTCTATCTGTGCGCTCGCATCGACCACGCCCATCAGGACGGAGACTTGTATTACAACGATACGGTCATGTTCAATGCCTCGTTCGATCGGGCAAAGTCCCACTACAGACAGCAAAATCTGCCCCAAAAACGCGGCAACTGGAGGATATGCTGATGCTGCCTCTTATGCAGACCAAGACAAAAAAGCTCAAGCGCAGCAATCTGCAGTTTGGCGGCCTCAATCTCTGTGAGAGCGCCGAAGCGGGCGAGGTGCGCGACAGTATCGGGGTGAGCAGCCGCGCCTTTCCCTATATTTCGGTGTGCGGCGGCAGAGAGCGGATAGAGAGCTGCCTTGACCCCGTTGATATGTTCGAGTATGACGGCAGGCTGGCGGTGGTGGACGGCGACACCCTGCGCTATGACGGGCAGGAGATATGCAAGGTGCAGCGGGGCAAAAAACAGTTTGCCGTAGTAAACAAGACCCTGTGTATCTTCCCCGACAAGATAGCCGTTGACCTGAGTGCGGGCAAGGTCAGCTACATGGAGCGCAGTATGAATATAGACACCGCCCACAACCCCACCGACCTGCGCTCGGGCGGGCTGACCGTCACACCCGTGCGGCAGCTGACCGAAAGCGGCAGCGAGCAGAAGTTCGAGCGTACAGGTCTGTCGGGGCCCTTTGCCTATACCTGCACCTATACCTACGGCAAAGATAAAACCGCTGTGGAAAAATGCTTTTCCCGCGGCGGCTGGACAAGCCTGCACAGACTGGAAGAACTCAAGGACGTCTGCTACAACAACACAGGCAATCATATTGAGGTGGGGGATATTATGATCCCCGAGATCACCGCAGAGGGCACGATCAGGCTTGTAGGTGAGCCCTACAAGCTGCAGAGCGGCGTTATCCCCGAGCAGTATTACCCCGACAGAAGCCGCTACAATACCGAGGGTTACTACTGCGTCATCACAAGCTATATCACCGATCTCGACCGCGGCGCGGATACGTGGATCACCTATGACGTGTACAAAACAGACGGAGCAGACGTACTGTTTGAGGGCGCGTTTGCACCGGGGGACTCGGTATGCATAAGCGGTACGCCCTTTGGCATGAAAGATGCAGGCAACGTCGCCGTTCAGGGGATAGACAAGATTACCAACGCCCTGATTTTTGAGCCTGAATCGATCAGGGACGTGGGGTATTATTATATTCTGCCTCAGCAGCAGCCCGGCAATAAGCCCATGACTTTGGTGGCGGACGGTCGGTACGTGACTTTTACTCCCACCGATGCCATCGATTCGGGCAGTATGCTGTGTATGGGCAGCGTTCGCGGCGAAGACGGCGCATCAAAGCGCAAGACCACCGTTTTTCTGTGGGACGAGGTCAACAGACGCGAAGCGGCGCAGTTTGAGGCAGCCATCACCGACGACTGGACAGAAGGCTGCGTTCAGGCGCAGACCTACAGCCTGAGCGGCACTATAACCGTCAAAAAACCCCTGCCCGACCTTGACTATATCTGCGAGAGCGGCAACAGACTGTGGGGAGTGAGCGCCGCCGAAAACCGCGTCTACGCATCCCGCGCAGGTCAGGTGGACAGTTTTTATGACACCGAGGGCAAAGACGGTGCGTGGAGCATGAGCTTTGGCTCGGAGGACAGGTTTACCGCCATTTGCGCTTTTGGCGGGGGAGTCTGCTGCTTCAAGGAGACTAAGCTTCACAAGATTCTGGGCACCACACGGTCGCAGTTTTCGGTCAACGATTACTCCATAGAGGGCGTGCAGCAGGGCTGCGAAAAATCCCTACAGATCTGGGGCGACACCCTGTATTACAAGGGTGTGCACGGCGTGTATGCCTATTCGGGCGCATCCCCCAAGCTGATCTCCCGTCAGCTGGGCAGCACACCGCTGCTTAAGGCCTGCGCAGGCACCGACGGCAGAATATACTATCTCAGCGGTGTCAGCGGCGGCGAGGGGGTCAGATACGCCTATGACCTGCTCCACAAAATCTGGCTCAAAGAAGCCGCCGAGCAGACCCATGCCTTTGCCTGCGCAGACGGCGAGATTTATATGCTGTGCAGCGGCGGCGTGTACAAAACGGGCACAAGCGACAAAACTGAGACCGAGTTTGCCGTCGAGTTTGCGCCCATTACCGAGGACACCCTGGCAAAAAAGAGCTACCAAAAGCTGCTTTTGCGCCTGCAAATGGCAAAAAACAGCTGCCTGCACGTATATCTCAAGTGTGACGGCGGCGAGATGTATCAGGTCTATACCCACGTCGCAAGCTGCGACACGGTAATCACCGTGCCCATCCGCCCCCACCGCTGCGACAGTTTTACAATCAGGCTGGAGGGCAAGGGCGATATTAAGCTTACCGGAATGCAGCGCGAATGTGCCCTGCTCAGCGAGGTGTGATCTGATGCCGGCAATCGACAAAAATCCCCCTCAGCAGACCGGAAAGACCCAGACAGACCTGACCAATATACTCAATTACCTGAGCTACCTGCGCGAGCAGATAAACTTTGCTGTAGATACTCTGGAAAAATCAACCGAGGAATAAAAAATGGGCATTGCCGCCTCTGCGGCAATGCCCATAATCAATTATATAAACAATAAAGAGGAGGGGAAAATATGAACGTATACGGATATATCCGCGTATCGGCAACCGACCAGAACGAAGACCGCCAGCTCGACGCCATGAAAAAAACAGGCATAACTGACCCGAGTGCAAAAAAGCTCCCTTTGCACAAGGGAGCTTTTGGTGTGTCTTATTTTATTCACCCAAATATTTCAGTACCACAGTGCCGGCGGGGGTATCGGGGCTGAGGGTCAGGGTATTGGTATCGGCGGTTATCACATCATCGCGCAGGGCGGTGAAATCTTCCACCCTTGCTATTTTATCATAGCCGAAGCTGTCGCTTCTGTAGTGCATGGGGATGACGATTTTAGCCCCAAGCTGACGGGCGACTTGGTCTGCCTGAAGAGCATCGATGGTATAAAATCCGCCTACGGGGGCAATCAGCACGTCGGGGTTGCCGATAGCCTGAGCCTGCTCGTCTGTCAGCGGATGGCCCAGATCACCCAGATGGACGATCTTCATGCCCGCGGCTTTGAGGATGTGGACGGTGTTTTCGCCCCGTTTTGCGCCCTGAGCATCGTCGTGGTATGTGGCGACAGTTTCTATCTCAAAGGGGCAGGGGATTTCGCAAAGGGGCATACACACCGCCTGAACGTGGCTGTGGTCGTGGTGGCTGTGGCTGCACAGAGTTTTGTGAGCGGTGAGGCAGAGGGGGTTGTAGCCGGGGGTGGTGTCGTCATAAGGGTCAAGAGCGATAATATATCCGCCGTGCTCGACGGTGTAGCAGGCGTGACCGTGCCATGTAATGTTGATGGTGTTCATTGTGCAGCCTCCTTTTTTTTATTATAACATATTTTTGCCTGATTTTTCCACGGGTAAGCAGCGGTTTTTGTCAAAAACTAATCCCGAGGTGATAAACAGATGGAAAACAAAAAGCAGCA
>JAFYMQ010000087.1 GCA_017556565.1 Clostridia bacterium
CGCTCGGCCCTCGGCCTTCTGTAGCAAGGCGAGAAGTCTTGAGATCACCGAAGAACTGATGCAGTCCGAGGCGAAGCTGCTCGTGCTGCTTGGGGATATTCCCATCGCCCAGTATCTCAAAAAGGTGGCCGATGTGCCCTATTCCACCCTTGGAGAATACGTGGAGCTGTATGGCTACGGCACCAAGACCGAGGCGGTCATAAACGGAAAAACCATTCAGGTTCTGCCTCTTGCACACCCGAGGCAGATCGGAGCTTTGGGCGCACACAGCGAAAAATGGTTCCTGGCGCACAAAGAATGGGAGCGGAGAGATTAAACGGAGGCACATATGCCACACACACGCCGGTATACCAAAATACTATTTGCCCTTTACTGCATTGTTCTTTTTTGGACAGTGTTTTTCAAGCTGTCCTTTTCACTCCATGATATAGCGGCGTTTTTCGGCAATCGGAGCATTAACCTGATACCCTTTTATTATTCCTCGCCCAGCGATTTTCACCTGCGTGAGACGGTGCTCAACTGTCTGGTGTTTGCGCCGTTTTCACTGCTCCTTTGTATGCTGGGCGCGAACTTCAAAAAAGCCGTCCTGACCGCCCTTTGCGTCAGTGCGGCATTCGAGCTGAGCCAGCTGATTTTTGCTTTGGGCGCTTGTGATCTGACCGATCTTATCACCAACACTCTTGGCGGTATTCTGGGCGCAGCGGCATATATTGGGCTGACCAAGCTGTGCAAAAACACCCAAAAACTCCACAAAATCCTGCTGATACTGGGCACGGTCGCCGCCGCCGCTTTTGCCGCTCTGGCGATATTGCTGATAATGGCAAATTGAGATCTGATAGCGAATAGCTGAGGTATCCGCTCCGCGGATGTGAAAAGGAGCTGTCTATGCCCGATACTGTCTCGTCACTCAAATCGGCGCTGCGCAAGACTGCGCTGGCTACCCGGCGCAATATTCCCGACAAGCCCCGCAAGAGCGAGCTCATCGCCGCGCGGGTTTTTGCCGACCCCGATTATATTGCCGCAGGCACCGTTGCGCTCTACTGCAGTCTTAAAAGCGAGGTGGACACCGCCGCTCTTATCGCCCACGCCCTTTCCTGCGGCAAGACTGTGGCGCTGCCCAAAGTCTACGGCGACACCATGCGCTTTTTTGCCGTTTCCTCCGGCGAAGTGCTGGTCAAGAGCCTCTTTGGCGTGCTCGAGCCTGCGGGGGACGAGAGCCGCTTTGTCCCGCCCGAAAGCTTCGATCTGGTGCTGGTGCCCGGTGTTTGCTTTGACCGCGGCGGCAATCGGCTGGGCTTTGGCAGAGGGTATTACGACCGGTTTTTGAGTGTCACCCGTGCCAAAACCGCCGCTTTGTGCTTTGAGCTTCAGCTGGTCGCCGAGGGTGTTATCCCCACCGACCGTTATGATGTGAAAATATCTAAAATTATCACCGAAAATGAAACAATATAACATATGAATGCTAAAAAACCTGCAAACCGCAGGTTTTTTGTCTTCTTTGCCGTATTTTTACCGCGGTAAAGTGTTGAATAATTATTTGTTATATGATATAATAAAACGCAGTTTTGGAACTTTTTCGGGTGATCAAATGAAATATGATTTCAAGTTTTTATCACTGATTTTGTGGGTAACACAGTTCGGACTTTCGGTGCTTTTTCCCCTGTGCGCCATGCTGCTGCTGGCTGTGTGGCTGCAGCAGAAGTTTGACTGGAGTATGTGGATCCTGCTGCCTTTCGGTATTCTGGGTCTGTTGATCTCGGTCAGCACCGCAAAAAGCTGCATCCGCTCCCTCAAACGGGACGCCGAAGAAGCAAGCGGCGAAAAACCGAAGGTTAAGCCTTTATCATTCAACGAACACAAGTAAGTAGGGGAGCGGTCTCCGCTCCCGCCGCGAACGTTAGCAGCTAATAGCTAATAGTGAATAGCTAATAGCGAAGGTGTCGGCTACGCCGACTTATCAAATAAATCCGCGGAGCGGATACCACAGCTATTAGCTCTTAGCTCTTAGCTATTAACTCTAAAAAAGGAGCATCCATTCTATGAAGCTGCAAAAAGCATCCGTATACGAGATCAGGCGTATGGCGATCGGCTCGGCTATTCTGGGCGCACTTGAGATCGCTGTGTTTTTCGTGCTGTGGCTGCTCAATATCGTCGAGCGCTTCTATCCTGCCGTTATCGGCGCATTCGGCGGCGTTTTGATGGCAATTTTCAGCTTTACCCTGCTCTGCCTTGCTATCCAGAAGGCAGCCGACACCCGGGACCAGAAGCTGATGAAAAACCGCATGCAGTTTAGCTACAACATCCGCCTTGCCCTTCAGGCAGGCTGGGTGGTTGCGGCATTCTTCATACCCTTTATCAACGTTATCGCGGCGGGCGTGCCTCTCCTCTTCCCCTCCGTGATCATTCTTGCCCTGCAGCGCACAGGCAAGCTTGTCTCGCCCAGCGAGCGCAAGAACTCCGACGTCCCCAAGGACGAAGAAGAGGAAGACGACAAATTGGAAACCTTTGAAGTTTGATATACAGGTGAGGTGAGAAACAAATGGATATATCAATCAACGGTGCAAGAATAATATGGACTATCGAGAACGTACCCCTGCTGGGCAAGATCAACATCACCCAGACGGTGCTCATGAGCTGGGTGGTTATGCTGGTAATCTCGGCATTGTGCATCTGGCTGGGCTCCAAGCTCAAAGTCTACGGCATTTCCCGCAAGCAGGCTGTTGCAGAGATGGCTGTTACAAGCTTGGTCAACTTTGTTCACGGCAACATGGGCCCCAACTTTGACAAGTACATTCCTCTGGTCGGTACTATTTTTGTGACAAGCGTTATCTCGAACACCATCAGCGTTCTGGGCTTCTGGAGTCCTACGGCTGACCTGATGACCGAGCTTGGCTGGGCATTGGTGGTCTTTGTCATCATCACGTACCACAAGATCAAGTCGGCAGGTATAGGCGGCTACTTGAAGGGCTTCCTCGATCCCCTCTTCGTGCTGGCACCCATCAACGTTATGGCTGAGTGCTTTACCCCCGTCAGCATGGCATGCCGTCACTTCGGCAACATTCTGTCCGGTACTGTTATCAGCGCACTGATCTACGGCGCACTTACCGCAGCGACCCACGCTCTCATGGGCGCGCTGAGCAGCAGCGTTGTAGTCGGCATAATCTTTGTGCTGGCAGGCGTCGCAGTAGCCTTCATCGCCAAAAAGAAAGGCAAGACCGTCTTCTTCATTCTGGGCATCGTAATAGGTCTGCTGGGTCTGTTCTCCTTTGCCTACTCGCTGGGCGGATTCTTCAGCGACATCCCCTATCTGGCAGTAGGTATCCCCGCAGTGACCGGTGCATACTTTGACTGGTTCGGCGGCTGTATTCAGGCATTCATCTTCTGCACCCTGACCACCCTGTTCATCAAGCAGGCGGCAGGCGAGTAAACACACCAATTATTGTACTCTAATAAAAAATAAAATATTTTAGGAGGATTTATCAATGGATCATCAGGTATTAGCAAAGGGTATCGCTCTGGCAGGCTGCGGCATCGGCGCAGGTCTGGCACTTATCGCAGGTATCGGCCCCGGTATCGGTGAAGGAAACTGCGCAGCTCGCGCTTGTGAAGTTATCGGCCGCAACCCCGAAGCAAAGGGCGACGTTACCAGCACAATGATTCTGGGTATCGCACTGTCCGAGACCACCGGTATTTACGGCTTCGTTACCGGTCTGCTGCTCCTGTTCTTCGCACCCGGCCAGTTCATGAAGTTCCTCGGTTAATTTCCAACCGAACAAACCATTCATTAAACTACGTCGGAAGGAAGAGCTGCAGTGAACGAACTTTATCAGTCTCTTGTAGCGGTCGAACCCGCTACATTAATAGTTACCATTTGTAACCTTTTCATCCAGATGTATGTGGTCAAAAAGTTCTTTTTGAGCAAGGTTCTCGCAATCCTCGATCAGCGCCGCGCTGCTGCCGATCAGGAGATTTCTGATGCCAAGGCCGCCCGTGCCGAGGCTGACGAGATCAAAAAGACCTACGAAGAGAACATGAAGAAAGCCCGCGAAGAAGCAAGCGAGATCGTTTCCCATGCGCAGAAGACTGCTGAGAAGCGCGCTGACGAGATCATCGGTCAGGCAAAGACTCAGGCTGCACAGATAAAGGAAAAGGCCGAAGCAGACATCGCCAAGGAGAAGAAGAATGCCCTCAATCAGGCAAAGGACGAGATCTCCGGCATCGCTATGGCAATCGCAGAAAAGGTAGTTGAGCGTCAGATAGACGAAAAGGATCAGGAAGCTCTGGTCAATCGTTTTATCGAGAATCTCGGTGACGCTTTATGACAGAAGTAGCCACTACATACGGACAGGCTCTGTACGATCTGGCAAAGGACGAAGGTCTGACAAAAGACCTCTTGAGCCAGCTTACAGTCCTCAAAGAGGTGTTTGCACAGGAAGATGCATTCGTGCAGCTTCTCTGCACCCCCTCCATTCCCAAGCAGGAGCGCACTCAGGTGCTGGACGACACTTTCCGCACAAGCGTCCACCCCTACGTGCTGAACTTCCTCAAGATTCTTACCGAAAAAGGCTATATCAAGCATTTTTCGGACTGCTGCACATTTTTCAGACAGCAGTATAACCATGACAACGGCATCATTGCAGTCACCGCTGTGACCAAGCTGCCCTTGTCGCAAGAGCTGCAGAGCAAGCTCACCGAAAAGATATCCGCGGTCACCGGCAAGACCATCGAGCTTGTCAACAAGGTCGACCCCGAGGTACTGGGCGGCGTGCGCCTGGATCTGGACGGCAAGAGTGTGGACGGCACAGTCCGTGCACGTCTGGACAACATCCGTTCTATCCTGAAAAACACAGTACTCTGATTGAGAAAGCAGGGACAATATGGAACTTAGACCCGAAGAAATAACAAAAATAATTCGCAGTCAGATCAAGAACTACGAGGCAAAGCTGGAAACCGCCGAGACCGGTACGGTCATTATCGTCGGTGACGGTATCGCTCGTGTCTCCGGTCTGACCAAGTGTATGGCAGGTGAGCTTGTCGAGTTCCCTAACGGCGAGTTCGGTATGGCTCAGAACCTGGAAGAAGACACCGTTTCGGTCGTTATCCTCGGTACAGATAACGGCATCAAAGAGGGTGACACAGTCAAGCGTACGGGCAGAGTTGTGTCCGTTCCCGTTGGACAGGGCCTGATCGGCCGCGTCGTCAACGCACTGGGCGCACCCATCGACGGCAAGGGCGCTATCGAGAACGACGGCTTTAGGCCCATCGAGAGCCCCGCTCCCGGCATCATCGACCGTGAGCCCGTTAATGTTCCTCTCCAGACCGGTATCAAGGCTATCGACTCCATGATACCCATCGGCAGAGGCCAGCGTGAGCTTATCATCGGCGACCGCCAGACCGGTAAGACCACCATCGCTACCGATACCATCATCAACCAGAAGGGCAAGGATGTTATCTGTATCTACGTTGCGATCGGTCAGAAGCGCTCTACAGTCGCTCAGATAGTCAGCAATCTGGAAGCAGGCGGCGCAATGGACTACACCATCGTAGTATCCGCAACCGCATCCGAGCTGGCTCCCATGCAGTACATCGCTCCCTACTCCGGCTGCACCATGGGCGAGTACTTTATGGCACAGGGCAAGGACGTTCTGGTAATCTACGACGATCTGTCCAAGCACGCAGTTGCATACCGTGCAATTTCGCTGCTTATCCGCCGTCCTCCCGGACGTGAGGCATACCCCGGCGACGTTTTCTATCTGCATTCCCGTCTGCTCGAGCGCGCAGCACACCTGAGCGCAGAAAAAGGCGGCGGCTCTCTGACCGCTCTGCCCATCATCGAGACCCAGGCAGGTGACGTTTCCGCATACATCCCCACCAACGTTATCTCCATTACCGACGGACAGATATTCCTTGAGTCCGAGCTGTTCAACTCGGGCGTTATGCCCGCAGTTAACCCCGGTATCTCGGTTTCCCGAGTCGGCGGTAACGCTCAGATCAAGGCCATGAAGAAGGTCTCCGGCTCTCTCAAGCTGCTGTACTCTCAGTACCGCGAGCTGCAGAGCTTTGCGCAGTTCGGCTCCGATCTGGACGCTGACACCAAGGACCGTCTGGCTCTGGGCGCACGTATCGTTGAGGTTCTCAAGCAGAAGAACAACGCTCCCGTAGACGTTGCACATCAGGTTTGCATCATCTATGCCGTTGTCAACGGCTTCCTCAAGAACATCCCCGTAGAGTCCATCAGCGAGTTCGAAAAGCAGCTGTTTGAGTACATGGACGACAACAAGTCCGCAGCTCTGGATGCTATCCGCACCAAGGGCGCTCTGGACAGCGACACAGAACAGGCTATCAAAGAAGCACTGACAGAACTTACCTCCAAGTTTGTGCCCGCAAACTGAGCATAAAAGGAGTGTGAGTTATGGCAGGCGTTTCCACCAAGGATATAAAAAACCGTATCCGAAGCATGGAGAGCACCAAGCAGATCACCAAAGCTATGGAAATGGTGGCAGCTTCCAAGCTGCGCCAGGCACAGAACCGTGTTCTTGCTTCGCGCCCCTACTTTGAGATCCTTTACGGCGCTATCTCGGATATTGCTGCCTCCAACCGCGATTTCTCCTCCCCCTACCTCAAGCCCCACAAAGACGGCAAGTCCCTGTTCATCGTTATAGCAGGTGACCGCGGTCTGGCAGGCGGCTACAACAGCAACGTGCTCAAGCTCAGCTTGCAGCAGATGGAGGGCAAAGATTCGGTTGTCCTGCCTATCGGCAAGAAGGCTCTCGATTACTTCCGCTCCCACAATATCCCCTGCCACACCGAGGCATACGCCGAGGCGGCAGTGCTTGCTGTGGGCGACTGTTTCTCTATCGCCAAGGATATTTCCAAAGCATTCTTAAAGCATCAGTATCACGAGATTTATGTGGTTTATACCGATTTTATCTCGGTTCTCTCCCAGTCCCCTTCGGCTATGAAGCTGCTGCCTCTTGAGAACACTCTGGGCACCCGCGCCGAAGGCGTCCATATGGACACCGTCTACGAGCCCTCTGCAGAAGAGGCATTTGCCGCCATCATCCCCGAATATCTGGGCGGTGTGCTCTACGGCGCTCTGTGCGAAAGCCGCTGCGCCGAGCAGGCAGCAAGACGTACCGCTATGGACTCGGCAACACAGAACGCCGAGGAGATGATAGACGACCTGACCCTCAAATACAACCGCGCCCGTCAGGCAGCTATTACCCAGGAGATCACCGAGATCGTCGCAGGCTCTGACGCCTGACCGAAATCAATTCAAAGGAGTTGAAACCTATGTCCAAACATATCGGAACCGTGACCCAGGTCATCGGCCCCGTTCTGGATATCCGCTTTGCGGATAATGAGCTTCCCGCACTGCTCAACGCTATAGAGATCCCCCTCGGTGACACAGTTGTTACCGCAGAGGTCGCACAGCACATCGGTGACAACGTAGTCCGCTGCGTTGCTATGTCCTCTACCGACGGTCTGCAGCGCGGCGCACAGGCTACCGATACCGGCGAGCCTATCCGTGTTCCCGTTGGCGAAGAGTGCCTGGGCAGAGTATTCAATCTGCTGGGCAACCCCATCGATAACGGCGAAGCTCCCAAAACCGAGGAGAAGTGGCCCATCCACCGTCCCGCACCCAGCTACGAAGATCAGCAGCCCGCAACCGAGATACTGGAAACCGGTATCAAGGTCGTTGACCTTATCTGCCCCTACGCAAAGGGCGGTAAGATCGGTCTGTTCGGCGGCGCAGGTGTTGGTAAGACCGTTCTTATCATGGAGCTTATCAACAACGTCGCAAAGCAGCACGGCGGTATCTCTGTCTTTACCGGTGTTGGTGAGCGTACCCGTGAGGGTAACGACCTGTACCGCGAAATGACCGAGTCCGGCGTTATCAACAAGACCGCAATGGTCTACGGTCAGATGAACGAACCCCCCGGAGCACGTATGCGCGTCGGTCTGTCCGGTCTGACCATGGCAGAGTACTTCCGCGACGTGAAGCACCAGGACGTGCTGCTGTTCATTGACAACATCTTCCGTTTTACCCAGGCTGGCTCCGAGGTGTCTGCGCTGCTGGGCCGTATGCCCTCTGCTGTTGGTTATCAGCCTACGCTGGCAACGGAGATGGGCGCTCTGCAGGAGCGTATCACCTCTACCAAGAATGGCTCTATTACCTCTGTGCAGGCGGTTTATGTGCCTGCTGACGACCTGACTGACCCCGCTCCCGCTACCACCTTTGCC
>JAFYMQ010000088.1 GCA_017556565.1 Clostridia bacterium
CAAAGATAACGGTCTTGCCTTCGGGATCGTATGCAACGTCCAGAACGTCAGCACCGCGGGAAGCGATAGCCTTCTCGACACGGACTTCGTTGGGAGCGGGAGCATAGTCAACGATGGTCTTGAGCAGCTGCATGATGCCTACGCCGGTAATAGCGGATACGCAGACAACAGGAGCGATAGAGCCGTTGAGAACGCCGGTACGCAGACCGGTGAGGATCTCTTCCTGGGTGAACTCTTCGCCGGAGAAGTACTTCTCGAGCAGTTCTTCGCTGGACTCTGCAACACCGTCAATCAGGGCTGCGCGCAGTCTTTCGACCTTGTCAACAGACTCAGCGGGGATCTCGACTTCGGTGACCTTGCTGGTACCCTCGGTCTTGTAAGCCTTCTTGGTTACCAGGTTGATAACACCGATGGGGTTGCTGCCGTCGAGCAGAGGAATGATGAAGGGAGTAACAGATGCGCCGAAAGCGTCTCTGAGGGAGTTATAAGCATCCTCATAGTTTGCATTTTCTTCGTCGATCTTGTTGATGCAGAAGATACGGGGCAGCTTGGTCTTGTTGACTGCCTTCCATGCCTTTTCTGTACCTACGGAGCAGCCGTTCTTTGCACAGCTGACGATAAGACCGCAGTCAGCAACGCGCATTGCCTGTGCAACTTCGCCTTCGAAGTCGAAGTAGCCGGGGGTGTCCAGCAGGTTGATGATGTTGCCTTCAAACTCAACGGGAACGTTGGAAAGCTGGGTGGAGAACTGGCGCTTGATCTCTTCTGCGTCCCAGTCACTGGTTGTATTACCTTCGGAAATCTTTCCGAGACGGTCTGTACCGCCTGTACGGTAGAGCATCATTTCGGCGAGAGAAGTCTTTCCGTCACCTCCGTGACCGAGCAGGCAGATGTTTCTGATCTTGTTAATGGGGTAGGGCATAGTGTCACTCCTTTGGTTGATTTATTTAAGATGTAATAATCGCCTTACAAAATATTATAGACCAATGCGATGGCAATTTCAACAGTATTTTTACTAAATTATTGTAAAAATAAGTGAAGATAACCAAACAGGTAGTGCCCAGCAGCCCATATACACCAAAATATTGAGTGGTGACGCGCTGGAAACCTCCATGTTTGACGTCAAAAAGTACATAATAAGCAATCCGACTATCGAGCCCAGTACCGAGCAGATAACGTTGAATCTTATCCTGCGGGTCAGCTTTTTTGCCGACAGAAGCAGCTCTGCGTATGCGTACATGTTGCTGTGAGACATTACAGCCAGCGGATCGGCAGGCTCAAAATTGTCCGAGGAATAGTCAACTCTGTCCTGGGTGTCGGGGTAGTCGCAGGTGTTTGCGTGGAGCTTGAACTTGTCCTCAATAAATGCCTCTGTGGTCAAAAAGTCGCGCAGCGCAAGCAGAGGTGTGACCTTGGCGCGTCTGAGCATACGGAATGAGCTGAATACCTGAGGCTGTGCGATATACTTGAGTGAGAACACACCGGCAAAACGGGAGTTTATGGACACGTACAGACAGTTTTGCAGCTTGACGCCGCTGAGCACGTCCACACCCATACGCATCAGGAAGTTTGCCGTACCGATGAGCACGTAGTTGTCGTCTACTTTTGCCGACATACCGCCGCTCTCAAAGAAGCGTATCTCGTCCACGTACATATTGTGACCGTAGTGCTTGCGTGATGTCTCGTCAAACACCGAGTACAGACCGCCGCCTATGACCTCCAGCGCAGAGGATGTGGTAGAGAAAACCTCGTCCAGCTCAAATCCGTCGCCTATCTTCAGGCTGGTTATGGCAATACTGCCTGCGGGGAATACCTCGTTGTCGGTGAATACCGCACTGCGGCAGCGTGAAAGCTCCTGAAATGCCTTGCTGTTGACAAACGTGCTGCCCGACTCAAACAGTTTTTTGCCGATGGTGCTGTTGGGCAGTACCGAGGATATGAGCAGCGCGGGCGATACGGTCATGACAGAGAGTGCCGACAGACACCAGGGGAAGGCGGTGGGATTCTGTCTGCCAAAGCTTGCCGCCGTAGCCAGCGCGATGGATATCAGAATAGCCAGAGGGGTATAGTACATGGAAAAACGCTCGGTGTAATCGGGAGAGGATATATCCGACATTTCGGGGAATACGCTCTTGTAGGTCATGTGCACGACCGTGAACTTGCGTGTGCCCTGAGCCTTGAGCGCGGTGGGGGATGTATCAGAGTGGAGTATTTTGTAGGTGCGTCTGAGGGATACAAATCTGCGGCGCTTTGCAGACAGGGAGAAAAAGCACAGTCCGACCGTTGCGGGGGTATAGGGCAGCCAGCCGCCCCACTTGGGGAACAGGATGACGGTCAGTATGTATGCCATGGAAGAAACCGACGCAAAAAGCACCAGCGTGTCAAGTGTGGGCTTACCCTTGACAAGACGCGCAAGTCCGGATACGGTCACGTCGCTTGCCAGCATGACTGCCGCAATCTCAAGTATGAGATAAACCAGCAGGTACAAAAACGGCATGGAGAAATAAGAAAACCCAAAGGGCATAGGCAGCTTGAGGGGAAACGCCAGTGTCATATACAGAGAGATGAGCCATACGGGGAACAAAAGCAGCAGCTTTATTCCCATAGCGGGCAGGCGCGCCCCTATTGTGTGCAGTGCCTCGGCAGTGTCCTGATAGGTGCGGTTGACAAAATCGTAGGGGAATCTGCGCTCGGAGTCCTCGTCGGTCTGATGCTCTATCTCGTCAGGGTCGCTGACCTTGGCGGATTTTTTTTCACCCTTTGCCTTTTTTGCGGATTTGAAAGTCCGCGCCTTTTTATGCTTGGGCGGTGCGGGCTTTTTATCCGCTGCCATATCCCCGTCGGAGTTTTCGTCCGCGGCGGCATCGGCAGATGCAGAGGAGCGGGTCTTTTTGACCTTTGGCTTTTTCTTTTCGGTCTTTGATTTTTTTGCTTTGTCTTTTTTGTCTGCGGGGGAGCGCTTGGCGCTGTCGTCGGCAAACAGCTCATCCAGAGCCTTTGCATACTTTCCGTCGGTCATGACGATACCTGCTTTGGAGTCGTCATCATAGGTGCGGGTGTTTTCGGCAGGAGCGGCATCATCGGACTTGTCGGCATTTTCAGCCGAACCGGTATCTTCACTCAATACAGCATCGTCATTCAGGGCAGCACTTTCGGGATGGGGAGGGGGAGCCTCACCATCCGTTCTCGTGTCATCGGGGGGCGTTGTTTGCCCCTGCTGACCTTTTATTTCTGCTATGATCTCGTCGAGGTCATACTGGCTGCCTTGCATAATGTTCAGCCTCTCCTTTGTCTGTATGCTTCGTACAGCAGTACGGCTGCTGCGTTGGATGCGTTGAGCGAGGGAATAACACCTGTCTGGGGAATAGAGATCACACCGTCGCAGGCTTTTTTGACCGAATAGGACACGCCCTCACCCTCGGAGCCTATCACGATGGCGCAGGGGCCGGTCAGATCGGCATTGTACATAGCCTCA
>JAFYMQ010000089.1 GCA_017556565.1 Clostridia bacterium
AGTACCCCGGGCAGAGCGGTTATCCAGACATTTACCCCTGATAATTCTGTTATACAGACTGCTGCTGTTCAGGACTACAAATCTTTTTATAACAGTGAGATAGCAGTCAGACAAGCGCTTAAAGTTTGCCCCTTTAACGACATCTTTGTCTTTACCCTTACGGGCGAGTATGAGGATGATCTGAGCCGCGCAGCAAGCTCTCTTGCATCAACGATTTCCAAAGCAGCCAAGACCCACCCTGATATTATAGACGGCCCCGTGCTTGGCCCAATGGCACCCTCAATTTCAAAACTAAACAACAAATACAGACTTATCGTATCTTTCAGAGGAAAAAACAACAACCAATCCAGAGCTTTTGTAGAAAGGGTAATGTACTCGTACAGTATGACGCCCTATAGTTCCAAGATATCATTGTCTGTAGACATAAATCCATATTACTAAAAAATAAGAGGTGTATACTATGGCTATCAGAAATATAGTAGAAAAAGGCGATACAGTTCTCGACAAGGTTTGCCGTCCCGTAACAGCTTTTAACGAAAGACTTTGGGAGCTGCTGGATGATATGCATGACACTCTGCGTGCAGCGGACGGTGCAGGTCTTGCAGCGCCTCAGGTAGGCGTTCTTCGTTCCTGCGCTCTTGTCATGATGGACGATGGCTCTTATCTTGAGATAATCAATCCTAAAATTGTCAGCAAGGAAGGTTTCCAGTCGGGTACAGAGGGCTGCCTCAGTGTTCCCGGTGTGTTCGGCATTGTTGAGCGCCCCATGAACGTTACCGTTACCGCTCAGGACAGATACGGCAAAGAGTTTACCGTTGATGCTGAGGGTTTTACCGCAAGAGCATTCTGCCACGAGATCGATCATCTCAGCGGTCATCTGTTCACCGAGCTGGTAAAGAAGTACGTTGATCTTGACAACGACGAGGAGTAAAAATATGCGTATAGTTTTTATGGGCACGCCTGAGTTTGCTGTTGCATCTCTCAAAGGCCTGATAGATAACGGACACGAGGTTTGTGCCGTATTTACACGCCGTGATGCACCCAAAAACCGCGGCATGAAGCTGTTTCCGCCTCCCGTAAAGGTCTGTGCTACGGAGAATAATATCCCCGTATATCAGCCCGTATCTCTCAAAAACGAGAAGTGGAAGCGTATCCTCCGTGAAATATCTCCCGATATTATTGTTGTTGCGGCTTACGGCAAGATCCTGCCTACTGATATACTCAATATGCCCAAATACGGCTGCATCAACGTCCACGCATCTCTGCTGCCCAAGTATCGCGGTGCAAGCCCTATCAATGCAGCTGTCCTCAACGGCGAAAAGACCTCAGGCATTACTATAATTCAGATGGCAGAGGGCATTGATACCGGTGATATGCTGCACAAAATCAGCACCGATCTGGCCGAGAGTGAAACATACGGTCAGCTTCACGACAGACTTGCCGCAATCGGCGGTGAGGCACTGCTGCAAGCTATTGCCAAGATCGAGGCAGGGGAGGTCTGCCCCGAAAAGCAGGACGAGTCTATGGTGACCTATGCATCTATGATCCACACCGAGGACACCAATATAGATTTTACTCAGGACAGCGCAACCGTATCCCAGCTGATCCGTGCATATGATCCTCAGCCCGGAGCATTCTGCTATCTCGGCGAGACAAAAGCCAAGCTTTTTGCCGCTTCGGTTCTGACAACAGACGGAGAGGGCAATCCCGGTGAGATCCTTGAATGCAACAAAAAAGGCATGACAATAGCATGCGGACGCGGAAAAATACTGATTGGTGAACTGCAGCTTGCAGGCGGCAAAAAAATGCCCGCACAGGCATTCTATGCAGGTCACAGAGATATTATAGGAAAAGTTTTTACTAAGCAGGTGTAACAGATGAACTCAGCCCGCAACTGTGCTCTCAAAGCATTGATTCAATTCAGGCGCGAAAAATCCTGGACCGATCTGTATCTCAAAAACAGCTTGTCTCAGCTTTCTTCCGAAGATGCAGCATTGGCTACAGCCATAACCTATGGCGTGCTGCAGAATATGATGCTTATAGACTATTATATAGCTCATTACAGCAGCATAAAGCTGAATAAAATTATGCCTCAGGTTCTGGATGCACTCAGATGCGGAGTTTATCAGATAATTTTTATGGACAGAATACCTGCTTTTGCAGCGGTAAACGAAACTGTCGCGCTTGTCAAAAAACACGCCAATCCCCGCGCCGGCGCATTTGCCAACGCGATTTTGCGCAAAATCGTTGCTGACAAAGACAATTTGCCCAAGATCAATATCGGCGATCCCGATGAGCGGCTGGCAACAAAATACAGCCATCCATTGTGGCTTGTACGCAAGCTTGCCAAACAGTACGGCAGGGATGCAGCCGAGCAGATTCTTGCGGCAAATAACAAAGAAGCTCCTGTATATATAAGAGTCAATACAATAAAAACAGACGCCCGGACATTGATTGCCGACCTTTTTGATGATGGAATATCGGCAAGCCCTGTTGACGGTGTGCCTGATGCTCTTTTGTGCGTTTGCGAGAGGCCATTGCATCTTACCGATGGGTTCAAAAATGGTCTGTTTTATATTCAGGATCTTGCATCACAGCTGGTGATCACATTGCTTGACCCCAAGCCTGAACACAAGCTTATTGATATGTGTTCGGCACCGGGCGGCAAGAGTATTGCCGCA
>JAFYMQ010000090.1 GCA_017556565.1 Clostridia bacterium
ACATGACAGCTTTTTAGTCGTCCAAAGTCGTACCAAACTGATTCAAAAGATGTTAAAACTGATTATCAACTCGTACCGATTTGATTGAAAAGTCGTACCAAAGAAGTTGCTATTTTCTTTGATATTACGTAGCTTTTCAACGAAAGCGGGCTTTGCCATATCCATGACACCGTTCACGAGATGGCTCGCGACGAGGCTCGTCACGGCAAGGCTCTGGAAGGCCTGCTCAAGAGATATTTCGGCTAAGATCAAAACAAATACACAGAGGAAGCAGATTCGGTTCTGCTTCCTCTTTTTCGTCGTTTTTCTACATTTTTCTTGCTTTTTTGACAAGTTTCCAATATAATAGTGTGGCTATTAATTTTTTGGAGGATTATTATGTCTGCTAACACAACAAAGCACGCCAATCCCGGCCCTCTCGGTCTGCTGGGTTTTGGTATGACCACCGTACTTCTTAACCTGCACAACGCCGGCCTGCTGCCTCTGTCCATCGTTATCGTTGCTATGGGTATCGCTCTGGGCGGTCTTGCTCAGATCATCGCCGGTGTTCGCGAGCTCAAGCAGGGCGCAACTTTTGGCGGTACTGCATTCACCGCTTACGGCCTCTTCTGGTGGAGCCTTGTTATCATTTGGGTCAACCCCTTCAAGGCTGCCGGCATCGAAGCTGCAAGCAAGGTCGCAATGGGCTACTACCTGCTGCTGTGGGGCATCTTCACCGCATTTATGTTCGTTGGCACACTCAAGCACAACCGTGCAACCCAGGTTGTTTTCGGCAGCCTGACCATACTGTTCATCCTGCTTGCTCTGGGTGATTTCACCGGCAACCACACCATCACCATGATCGCAGGTTATGAGGGTATCTTCTGCGGTCTGTCCGCTGTCTACAGCGCTATGGGTCAGATCGTAAACGGCGAGTTTGGCAAGGATATATTCCCCCTGGGCTAATATTAGTACAACAAAAAGAGCGGGTTGACCGCTCTTTTTTGTTACCCTATTGCTAAAAATCAACCGATATGCTATCATATCCCAAAACACTGTGGAGGATAATATGAAAACAGATTTTGGCCACAAGCTATGGACAGCCGACGAATATCTGACCGCATATTCCTATAGATTTGATCCTGCCCTGCCTTTTGTGCAGAAAGACGACTGCATAGAAGCACCCAAGTGCGACGCATACCGCGACGGATATGCAAGCATCTCCCTGCTGGAAAAAGCTAAACATAAGCCCGGTATCACCATACGCGCCGAATGCGATTTTGAAGGTGTTGCCGCGCCGCTTATAGTCATAGCCGAAGAGGTCAGACCCGACACAGGCGGTGTTATCAGATATGACAACTATTTTGAGGTGGTCATATACAAAAACGGCGTCAACATATGGCGGCTGTGGCCCGAAAACGGCAAGATAGTACACAAAAATCTCCTCAGGCTTGTCACTCCGCTGGAAACCGGCAAAAAACACCTGCTCACCGTTACGGTGGGAGAGAAAACCATCTCTGCCGAGACAAACGGCATCAAGGCTACCATCCCCGCACCCGATATGTTCTCCGAGTTCTATGCAGGCGTTACAGTCTGCGAGGGTTTGTGCCGCTTCTACAATATGGAGATAGAATAATAACGTCCCCGCTTGCTTAGATACAAGCGGGGTTTATTATGGATAATTCAGGCTGCTGCATAGGCCAAACGAGATTTTAGGGTATTTCAACAAATCTTTTTTGCATAGTTTTTTATATTTCTATGATTTTTACTCTTTATTATATTCACATTCGGTGTTATAATTGCAAGGTAATATATTATACTTAAGAAGGTATAGGTATGAAACAGAATCACAAGTTCCGCTTTAATGCTACTATTGGTGTACGAAGCTTCAAAACAGCATTCACCTGTCTTATTTGCGCACTGTTGTATCTGATCATTGACCGCAATCCTACGTTTGCCTGCATCGGTGTTATATTCGGCATGGGCAGCGCATTCGGTGACTCCAAGCTCAACGGCGGCAACCGACTGATCGGTACTATTATCGGCGGTTTTTTGGGTATAATACTGTTCAGGCTCTATCTGTTCATACACCCCGACGGACACAGTTCGGCTATTATGCTCCCCTTCCTGTTTGTCGGTGTTCTGCTGCTCATACTGTTCAGCCAGATCTTCTACTGGCCCGGTGCGGTTCAGCCCGGCGGAGTTGTGCTGTGCATAATCCTGTACAACACTCCCGTTGATCAGTATGTCTCCTACTCGCTCAACCGTATGCTCGACACCGGTATCGGTGTTGCAATGGCTCTGGTCGTTGCCGCACTGCTGCCCAAACCCCGCGTACTGCGTTTTATGGAGAAAATCAATCTGTATCACCCCAAGCCCGAAGAGCTTGAGGAAAATACAAAAGAATGATTGCTGCCGAACTATTGATTTTTACCGCTATTTCGTATAAAATACTAATTATACAAGAGAAAGGATGTGCACGCCATGAGCAATATTTGGCACGATATAAATCATAAGCGCATCACCCCTACAGATTTTATAGCTGTTGTTGAGATCTCCAAGGGCAGCAAGAAAAAGTACGAGCTGGACAAAGAGACCGGTATGCTGATGCTGGACAGAGTTCTGTATACATCCACCCATTATCCTGCAAACTACGGCTTTATCCCCCGCTCTTACGGCGACGATAACGACCCGCTGGACGTTCTTGTTCTGTGCTCCGAGGCTATCGAGCCCCTCACTCTGGTAAGATGCTATCCTATCGGTTACATCTCCATGCTTGACGGCGGCAGAAACGACGAGAAAATCATCGCTATCCCCTTTGCTGATCCTACATACAACATCTACAAGGATATCAGCGAGCTGCCCGAGCATATCTTCACCGAGATGGCTCACTTCTTTACTGTGTACAAAGCTCTGGAAGGCAAAGAAGCTATGGCAGGTGACGTAAAGGGCAGAGACGCCGCAATCCAGGTCATCAAAGAATCCCTGGACAGATACATCGACACCTTCTGCAGATAACCAATACAGATACGAAAAAGCCCAAGAACCTGTAAGGTTCTTGGGCTTTACTATTTTTATTTTACGGGGTTTTGTGCGATATACTCATCCAGTATACGGGATGCAAGCATTACCATTCTGGCGCAAGGTCTGATATTGTAGTACTTTTCCTCTTCGGGACGGAGTACTATGCCCTCTGCGGGGACTTTGAGTATCTCGCGGCAGATAACGCTCTGTGCCTCTGCCTTGAAATTGTCTGCCATGGACTGGATGATGCCGTATACTCTCTTCTTTTCTGCATCATCTTTGGGATCGGTGTAGCCGTAAAGCTTGCCGACAACCATGGTCAGTCCGCCGAATGCGCCGCACACCTCGCGCAGACCGCCGATGCCTCCGCCAAAAGTGGAAGATACTTTGGCAGCGTCAAGCTCGGTCTCTCCGGTCAGATCGGCAAATGCCATATAGACTGCCTGTGCGCAATTGTAACCCTGAATAAAATACTCTGCTGCTTTGATAGAATGTTCCATAAAATTATCTCCTTGTTATTACCAGCGAACGCTCCAGCGCTCGTTATAGTTTTTTGACATTTTTTCGCACTTGCCGTCGTGCTGGCAGGAATGCTCGGCACGCTTGTCAAACTCTCTTGCAAACGAATCGTGATCCAAAGGTAGCTCAACCCAGCTGTCGGTCCATGCCGACAAATATGCCGCATTGGAGATGGTCAGCTCGTTTGCTCCCTCTTCTCCTCTTGCCACAAGGTCGCTGCCGTGCAGAATAGCATCGGCAAATGCCTGCAACACACCTTTGTGGGCGGTTTCGGGCTCGTCGGGTACGATATCCTCAAATGTAAGCTCAGGCTTATAGAAGCCTTTTTCTGCAGTAAAGCAGAACTCACGCTCAGGCTCGTCAAGACGCCACCATTTGAGGTGTCCGTCCTCTATTACAAGCTTGCCCAGATCGCCTGCTATCTCAAGACGGTTTGTGCCCGGGTACTCGCCCGTTGATGTTATGAATGTAGCGGTTGCGCCGTTTTCGTACTCGGCATAGATGGTGGCATCATCCTCAACCTCGATATTGTGCCATTTTGCATCATAGCAGAATGCTCTGACACGCTTGGGCATACCGAATATCCACTGCCACAGATCGAGATTGTGAGGCGCCTGATTGAGCAGCACTCCGCCGCCCTCTCCGCTCCATGTGGCGCGCCAGCCGCCCGAGTTGTAATAGCTCTGTGTGCGGTACCAGTTGGTGATTATCCACACAAGACGCTTGGGCGCACCCAAAGCACCGCTCCGCACTATCTCGCGGGCTTTTTTGAACACAGGATTGGTGCGCTGATTGAACATTATAGCAAACACCTTGCCGCTGCGGCGGGCTGTCTCAGCCATTTGCTCGGCATCCTTAGCTTTGACGGCGGCAGGCTTTTCGGTAAGCACGTGCAGACCCGCATTGAGTCCATCCTCTGCCACAATAGGATGAAACTTGTGAGGCGGAGAAACAATGATCGCGTCACACAGTCCGCTGGCTATAAGCTCATTATGGGTGGCAAAAACAGGTATATCGGGAAAATCCGCCTGCAGAACAGCGCGCTTGTGGGGGTCGGTATCGCACAAAGCCGCCAGACGCATACCCTTGACCTGCCCGCTGTAGATGCAGTTAGTGTGTGCGCCGCCCATATTGCCTATGCCGACTATTCCTACTCTTATCTCGTCCATTTTATTTCTTTTCTGCGCCGGTGTTGTAGCTGCCTGTTGTATCGGCAACAAACTCCTCGGCCTGCTCTTTGCGGCGGGATGTGGCGACCCGCTTCATCAGCTCATCGTAAAAGAGATCCTCATCCAGAGGCAGCTCAACAGCCTTGCCCAGCCATGCAGACAGATGCATAGCATTGGAGATAGTCAGACCGTTGATACCCTCTTCACCGCCTGCGATCAGGGGTGTGCCGTGGAGGATGTGGGCGGCAAAGGCATTGACTACGCCTGTATGCTGCAGAGACAGACCGTCGGTCTCGACCTCAGAAAATACGGGATCGGGACAACCGTAGACTTTTGCATCGGGGCGCTTGCAGTATACGCGCTCGTTTTCGGGCAGTTCCCATTTGTAGAGCTTGCCGTTCTCGGCAACAAGCTTGCCATGCTCAAGAGTGATCTCAAAGCGGTTGGTACCGGGTGCGTCGCCTGTAGATGTGATAAACACACCGGTAGCGCCGTTGGGATACTCAACATATGCGGTAACGTCGTCCTCGACCTCGATATCGTGCCACTTTCCAAAATGCAGTTTGGCATCGACTTTGCTGGGCATACCGCAAATCCACTGCCACAGATCAAGATTGTGGGGGCACTGATTGAGCAGCACGCCGCCGCCCTCTCCGCTCCACGTGGCGCGCCATGCACCCGAGTCGTAATAGCGCTGGGAGCGGTACCAGTTGGTGATTATCCAGTTGGTACGCTTGATAGCGCCCATCTCACCGCTCTGTACTATCTCACGCATTTTTCTGAAAACATGGTCGGTACGCTGATTGAACATCATGGCAAAGGTCTTGTCGCTCTTTGCTGCAGCTTCGTTCATCTCGCGCACCTGCTTGGTGTATACACCCGCAGGCTTCTCGCAGAGAACGTGCAGACCCTTGTCAAGACCCATCATAACATACTTGGGATGGTCATAGTGAGGAACGGCGATCAGTACGGCATCAAGCATACCGCTGTCCATCATTTCTTCGCCGCTTGTAAAGAACTTTATATCCGCGCTGGGGTATTTTTCTTTGAGCCAGTCTTCCCTCTCGGGCTTGATATCGGCAACAGCAACTATATCGACCTCGGGAAACTCTCCGTCACAAAAACGTCTGACAAAGCCGCTGCCCTGATTGCCGATGCCGAGAATACCCATTTTGATCTTATCCATAGTTTATGATCCTTTCCGCTTATCCTATAAGCGCTCTTGCAGCTGCAACAGCTGCGGCGAATGCTTCTTTCTTGCTCTTGTATGTATAGTCCATTTTGGTGACTTTGTCCGTCTCAAGTGCCTCAAAGCCGTCAAACACGGTCAGGTGCGGCTCTATTGTTATCTGTGTACCGCCGGCTTTTATGTACTCTTTGAGGATATACTCAAGATTGCCTGCGCCCTTGCCCGCAGGAACAACTCTGCCGTCAGGCAGTGCATCCTTTATATGCATATAGGTAACGTACGGCGCGAGCATATTCCACGCCTCCAAAGTGTCCTGCCCGCTCTGTACATAGTTGGCAGGGTCAAAAATTACGCCCATACGGGGAACGCACCTGACTATATCGAGGCACTGTGGAGCTTTTTCGCCGTAGATATCCTTTTCGTTTTCGTGGCACAGAAGCACGCCGCTGCCCTGTGCTGCATCACACAGTCGGTTGAGATTTTCCATAACTTCGTCGCGGCAGCCTGCATCTTCACAGCCGTAAAAACTGAACAGACGGTATCTGTCAGCACCAAAAATATGAGCAAGCTCAAGCATATGCTTAAACTCGTCAAAATGAGGCTCAAACGGATCGGTTATCTTGATTTTGCCCGTGGGCGAGCCTATTGACCAGACGCGCAGTCCGTTGTCATCCATGGCTTTTTTGATTTCTTTTGCCTTGGCAACGGATATTTTTGATACATTCTCGCCGTCGACGCCGCGTATTTCCATACCGCTGACGCCATTGGCTTTCATGGTTTCTATCTGCTCTGCCAGCGACTTGCCCGCCTCATCGGCAAAGGCATTGATGGTGATATTCATCATATTTACCCCGTTATACACCAGAATATGCGGAGAATCCACCGTCTACAGGGATGGTAACACCGGTTACGAAGCCCGATGCTTTGCTGTCTGCCAGCCACAGCAGAGTGCCGATAAGCTCCTCCGCCTCACCGAATCTGCCCATGGGGGTTGCTCTGAGGATCTTTTCTGTTCTTGCGGTGGGCTTGCCCTCACTGTCAAAGAGCAGATCTTTGTTCTGCTTGGTGACAAAGAATCCGGGTGCAATAGCATTGACTCTGATGCCCTGCTTTGCAAAATGTACTGCAAGCCACTGGGTAAAGTTACCTACTGCGGCCTTTGCTCCGCTGTATGCAGGGATCTTGGTAAGAGGACGGTATGCGTTCATAGAAGATATATTGATGATGCTGCAGCCGGTCTCACCGATCATATCGACCGCAAACACCTGGGTGGGCAGGAATGTGCCGAGAATATTGAGGTCAAAGCACGCAGAAAAACCCGACTTGTCCATATTGAAGAATGTCTGTATATCGGTTGCGGACTCATCCCCTGCCTCAAACTCCTCATGTGCGGTGGAAGCCAGCTTGTTATTACCGCCTGCGCCGTTGATGAGCAGCTTGCACTTGCCAAAGTCGCGGTTAATTTCTTCTTTAACTTTGATCAGCGCATCCTTGTCCAGCACGTCAACTTTATAACTCTTGGCAACGCCGCCTTCTGCAACGATTTCTTCGGCTACCTTTTTGGCATTTTCTTCGCTGCGGTTAAGAAGGGCAACGGCATAACCCTGACGGGCAAGAGCTTTCGAAAACATAGAGCACAGAACTCCGCCTGCACCTGTTACTACTGCAAGATCTCTCATAAAAAACACTACCTTTCACCGGATAAAAGTTGGTTATAAAAATAAGCTTATGCTTTGTCTGACCTGATAATTAACGTTTGCCGTCGGATTTGGGCGAAATACCGAAGTGCGCTTTGTATGCTCTGTAAAAGTTTGAATAATCACGGAAGCCCGTCATCTCGGCAGCTGCGCTGGCTTTTACACCGTCTTTGATAAGCTGCTTTGCCGCAACAAGACGCTTGAGAATAACGTACTCCCACACGGTCGAGCCTGTGACCTCTTTGAAGAGGCGGTTGATCTGCGACTTGTTGATAAAGAATGTCGAGCAAATACCGTCCAGCGTCATATCGGTAAACAGATTTTTGTTGATATACTCTATAATACCTCTGATACTGTTGCGCTCCTCTTCGGGAGGAGAATTGGTACTGCTCAGGTATTTTTCGGTCAAGAGTGCCAGCACGGCCGTAAGATTAGCCTTGAGATTGAGTGTATTAAGCTCCTCATTGTCGCCAAAAGGCTTGCGCTCGGCATTGAACATATAGGTCTTGAAGTCACTGTCGGGCTCAAAATAGTTATTGACACCGAGCGGCTTGTTTTTAAGCGCTTCCAGCAGCTTTGCCCCCGGATCGGCATCAGAAAAGAAGTTGTCCGCAAAATGTATGACTATACGCTCATACGGCACAGAGGACTTGACCTTGAGCACGTGGGCTTCGCCATGCTTCATAAACATAATGCTGCCCGGATTAAGCTTGTACTCTGTACCCTCTACCATATATGTAGCATCGCCGCTGATAAAATAGAGTATCTCATTCACGTTGTGGACATGGATAACAAAACTCTTGTTTTTTGGGTCTCTGTACAGCTTGTGCTCCGCTGTTACTATGGGATGAATATAATCGTTTACAGCCTGCATAATATCACCTCTTTACGGCTTTATTGTAATACATTTATTTTCTATTTGCAATAAAAAACCCTTGTATTTGCAATTGACTTGCAAATAATCTTTGATATAATTGAAGTGGGTGATGAATTATGTCTTATTTACTTTCTTGCAAAACTGCCGAAAAACTCTACTCGGCAGCAAAAGATCTTCCTATAATCGATTACCATTGCCATCTTGTACCCAGAGAGATATATGAGGACAAGGTGTTTTCCAACATAGGCGAAATGTGGCTGGGCGCCGACCACTACAAATGGCGTCTGATGCGCTGCGCCGGTGTTGACGAAAAATATATTACCGGTGACAGCTCTTTTGAAGAAAAGTTTATCAAATATATCGAGTGTCTGTCCTATGCTGCAGGCAATCCTCTGTATGCATGGAGCAAGATGGAGCTTGAGATATTCTTTGGCATCACCATGCCCATAGTACCCGAAAACGCCAAGGCTATCTGGGATACTGCCAACAAAGTCATAGCAGAAAAACAGCTCTCTCCCCGCAAGCTTATCGAGATGTCCAACGTCAAATATATCGGTACTACTGACGATGTGTGCGATATACTGGATTATCACAAGCTGATTGCACAGACCGATCTTGATGCTGTTGTTGCTCCGTCTTTCCGTACAGACAAGCTGCTGCTTATCAATGCTGACGGATACACCGATTATATCAAGCTGCTTGAGGAGCGCAGCGGCATAAAGATCACCGATATCGGCACATTCAAGACCGCGGTCGAAAAGCGCCTGCAGTTCTTCTGCGAAAACGGCTGCCGCATCTCAGATGTGGGTATTGAGTGCTTCCCCACGTCCATCGGCACAGACGAGCAGGCAGATGCAGCCCTCAAGACCATACTGGCAGGCGGCAAGGCAGATGCAGCGGCTCTGTCCGATTTCCTGGGAAATATGTACGTATACTTAGGCAAGCTGTACAAGAAATACAACATTCTCATGCAGCTGCACATGGCGGTAAAGCGCAACGCAAGCACTACCCTGTTCAGACTGTGCGGTGCTGACAGCGGCGGAGACTGCATCAATGACGAGATCCCCGCTCAAGCTGTAATATCCATACTGGACGCAATCGAGCAGGACGGCGGTCTGCCCCAGACCGTTGTATACAACCTCAACCCCATCATGGCAAGCAAGCTTTGCACCATCTGCGGCAGCTTCAGAAACGTGCGTCTCGGCACGGCATGGTGGTTCTGCGATCACAAGCGCGGTATCGAAGACCAGATAAATGTCATAGCAGAGACCGGACATCTTGGATCGTTCCTCGGTATGCTTACCGACAGCCGCAGTTTCCTCTCCTATGCTCGCCATGATTATTTCCGCAGACTGCAGTGCTCGATCGTTGGTGAGTGGATCGAAAAGGGCGAGTTCTATGAAGGCTGCGCAGACAAGCTCATATACGATATCTGCTGCGGAAACATTGCAAAACTTCTCGGTGTAAAGCTCTAAAGCTTCAGAGCAGGAGAAATATTATGCGTAACTTTTATCTCAGATTCCCCAACGGAAAAAGCAAGCTTTTTACCATAAGCTACGACGACGGAGTAGATCAGGATATCAGGCTGATCGACTTGATGAAAAAATACGGCATAAAAGGCACCTTCAATATTAACTCCGAGCTCTTTGCTCCGGAGGATTTCCGCTGGCCTCAGGGCACGATACATCGCCGTATGCCTGTCAGCAAGCTGATGGCTGCATTTGACACGCCCAACGTTGAGGTTGCCGTACACGGCGCAAAGCATCTTTATCCCACGGCTGTGCCTGCAAGTGTTGCAATGTGCGACTTTATAGATGACAGACGCAATCTCGAAAAACTGTTCGGCAGACTTATAAGGGGTGCTGCATATCCGTTTGGCAGATATGATCAGTCCACATTAGAAATACTGAAAAACGCCGGTATAGTCTACTGCAGAACAACCAAGTCCACCAAAACTTTTGAGCTGCCCGGCAACTGGCTTGAGCTTCATCCCACATGCCATCATAATGACCCCGCGCTTTTTGAGCTGGCTGACAAGTTTATCAATACCGCCCCCAGATATCTCCCCTACTTTTTCTACCTGTGGGGACACAGTTACGAGTTTGAGAGCAACGATAACTGGGACAGAATCGAAAGTCTGCTCGATAAGATCTCCCATCATGAAGATGTATGG
>JAFYMQ010000091.1 GCA_017556565.1 Clostridia bacterium
CACCCCCGGTCTGGCTGCCGCTATCGAGGCAACAGGCAGCGATATGGCATCCATCGGCTACGGCATTGCCTATCCCTTTGGTGTTGTGGGCGTTGTTCTGTTTGTTCAGCTTATCCCCAAGCTGCTCAAGATCGACATCGGTGCAGAGCGTGAGCGTCTTGCAGCTGCTGCTTCTCAGGAAGAAGCTGCATCCCCCCTCAAGGAAAAGAAGGTCAAGAACCTGGACGAGTTCGGCATGCTGCCCTTTGCGCTGGCTGTCGTTATCGGTATGCTTATTGCAAAGATCACCATCCCCCTGCCCGGCGGCGCATCCTTCTCTCTGGGCACATCCGGCGGCCCTCTGCTGGCAGGTCTGATCTTCGGTCACTTCGGCAGCATCGGCGGCATCTCCATCTCTGTCAAAAAATCCACTCTGGAAGTCATGCGTGAAGTCGGTCTGGCTCTGTTCCTTATGGGCGCAGGCACCCAGGCTGGCAAGGGATTTGTGGAAGTCCTCAAGGAGCAGGGCGTTATTCTGTTCCTGCTGGGCGCTCTGATGACCATCGTTCCCATGATCATCGGCTACATTCTTGCCCGCAAGATTTTCAAGATCGACATCCTCACCTCTCTGGGCGCTATCTGCGGCGGTATGACATCCACCCCCGCTCTGGGCACTCTGATCACAATGACCAAGGCAGAAGCCGTTGCGATCTCCTATGCGGCTACATACCCTGTCGCACTGATCTTTGTTGTTCTGGCTTGCCAGTTCCTGCCCCTCATCGTCGGCTGAAAATAATAACCTGATAAAAAGACCTGCTCAACGAGAGCAGGTCTTTTCTTATTCAATTCGTCGCCGCATTAACTCGGCTCCCTCTGATGAGGGAGCTGTCATTTTCGCAAGAAAATGACTGAGGGAGAGACCTTGTAGGGTTAAGCTCTATAAATCCCGTCGCCGCAAGGCGACACCTTAACCTCCCCGTAGGGGAGATTTCATCCGACCGCAAGGGCGGATATCATCTGCCGCAGGGCAGATTTCATTGATTATCGGCGCAGCCGACGGGCTTTTGTTCTCCGGTGCGCCATATTTGCAAAGCTTTTCTTGCATTTATAACGAAATCTCTTGACATTTTTGTGGGGGGGGTAGAATATTTGCACAACTAGGTGTTGCACCACCAAGAATATTGCAAAGGAGAAGAAGTTATGAGAAAAGCTGATAACAGACGCGGATTCACCATCGTAGAGCTTGTCATAGTGATTGCAGTAGTAGCTATTCTGGCTGCGGTTTTGATTCCTACTTTTTCCTCGATTGTAGACAAAGCCAACACGAGTCAGGCATTGCAGGAAGCAAGAAACACCTACACCGAATACGTGATAGCGAGCGACGGGGTAACCGCTTCTGCCGTAGTCGTAAGTGGAGGAGATAAGTTCTTTGTAGTAAAAGACGGTGCGATCGATACCGAGAATGTTTATGAGGATAAAGAAACGGCAGGCGCAGTCATTTCTGCTGATTTCGGCGGAAAACAGGTCGCTGCCGGAGTCTATAGCGCAGAAGTTCCTGAGTATGTGGATAGTTTTGCGGATAATACTTGGGCGCAGATCATCAATATGTGTCAAAAGAACGAAGTTCCCGCAACTTGGAACGTAGGTGACACAAAAACTATGACTATCGGCGGCACTGAGTACAATATTGTGATTATTGGCAAAAACCACGACACCTATTCCGATGGTTCGGGAAAAGCACCTCTGACATTCAAGCTGGCTGAAGTATATGGCACACCCGCCAAGATGAATGAAACCCAAACCAACACTACCGGTTGGTCAGGTTCTGCAATGAGAAATACTACTATGACCGAGATTTTGGCCGCTATGCCATCCGAGGTGCAAAACGCGGTTAAGGCTGTTGATAAAGAAACTCTGAATGGTACTCGCGACGGTCTGGAAACCACTTCCGATAAGCTGTTCCTGCTGTCCGAAATTGAGGTTAACGGCTCCGTTTCTTTCTCTAATAATTTTGCCGAAGGTTCTCGTTATGCCTATTATACTGATGTGGACTCTCAGATTATGTCAACATCTAATGGCGAGAAGAGTTCGTGGTGGCTTCGCGGCCCTGGTAAGAGCAACGATATTGGTTACACCCAAATCAATAAGAGTGGTTATATGGCTAATGGCAGCGCTGAATATGCTTGCGGCGTTGTGTTTGGCTTCTGTTTCTAAAACTTTACTATCAAACCAAAAGACCTGCTCTCGTTGAGCAGGTCTTTTCCTGTTTAATCCCGTCGCCGCAAGGCGACACCATAACCTCCCCGCAGGGGAGATTTCATCCGACCGCAAGGGCGGATATCATCCGCTCAAAAGCGGATATCATCTGCCGCAAGGCAGATATCATTGCCCACAGGCGCAGCCGACGGGCTTCATATACTTTTCTTCTCCGCTAATCGGTCGATTTTTTCTTCCAGATACATCAGCGAGCCTTCGTCTATCTTGTAGTGGCAGAGTATGACCTTGCCCGTGTGGGCAAACCTCTGCAGGCGGCGGTGTATATCGGCCGAGCAGTAGCGCTCGTAGCCGTCGGGCAGCAGCAGGGTGGTCTTGTCCATAAGAAAGCTCTCCAGTCGGTTGATGTCCGAGAACACCTCGGGCTGGGAGATGGTGACGTTGTCGGTAAAGGACAGGCAGGCGTGACGGATAAGACTGCCGAACCTTTCGCTGGCGCACAGTATGCCCGCATGCTCGCCGGGTTCCAGCTTGACTATCTGCTTGACCGAGGTGCTTGCCATACGCAGCGCGATCTTGGCAAGCTTGTGCTTGTCCTGAATAAGCCCCTCCACCGCCTCGGCATGGGTCTGGGTGGTGACGATTATGTCCATATCCTCGCTGATGGAGTAGGGATAGCTCTCCATCTCGCTGAGCAGGGAGGTGTACAGGTCGATATTCTCCAGCTTGTGCAGCTGCTGCTGCAGCTGATCCATCACCTCGCGGTTGCACTCGATGATGGCGACCTTGATGTTCTCCTGATGTGCGGCAAGCTCGCGCAGCTTGAGGTTTAGGAATATATTGATCTCGCTGAGCGAAAATCCCATATCCTCCATCTCGCTCAGCGCACGGTCGATGGCGGCAAGCGCCTTGTCCTTGCGGCTGCCCATAGGTGCGGGGGAGTAGCAGACGAAGGTGCCTCTGCCCTGAGCTTTTTTGATAAGCTGCTCGCTCTCCAGCTCGTCGTAGGTGCGCTTTACGGTGCCCTGCGCCACCTGCAGCCTGTCAGCAAGCTCACGCACGGTGGGCAGCCGTGTGCCGAATGGCACAGCGCCGCTTTTGATGCCTGAGCGGATGGAGTTTGCCAGCTGCTGATATATAGGTGCATTGACGTTGGGGTCAAAGTGATACAACTTGTCCAAAATGAGCCACCTTTCACGATTGATATATATCAATATAAGCGATTGTACTATATTTGTCAACGATTTTTACCCATTTTGGGCAAAAATCTCTTGACTTATGGGGTGGAACAATGTAGTATATAGTTATAATAATGTGCCCTTTGATAAGAGGGTAATAATATTTTTGAGGTGTTACAAAAAATGGAGGAAAACCGCAAGAAAGTAATCGTCATCGGCGTTATCGGTGCCGATGTACACGCTGTAGGCAACACTATTCTGTATCATTCCTTTACAGAAGCCGGCTTCGAGGTTGTTAACCTGGGCGTTATGGTTTCTCAGGAAGAGTACATTGCTGCAGCAATCGAATCCAATGCAGACGCTATCGTTATCTCCTCTCTGTACGGCCAGGGCGAGCTTGACTGCCAGGGCATGAGAGAAAAGTGCAACGAAGCAGGTCTCAAGGACATCCCCCTGCTGGTAGGCGGCAACATCGTTATCGGCAAGCAGGAGTGGAGCGAGGTTGAGAAGCGCTTCAAGGCTATGGGCTTTGACAGAGCATTCGGCCCCGGCACAGATCCCGCTGTTACCATCGCTGCTCTGCACGAACTGCTTGACTAAGGGGAGCCTGAGGGTATGAAGCCTGTTCTTCTGATAGATTTCGGAAGCACTTATACCAAACTTACCGCTGTCGATCTTGACAGCGAGGAGCTGCTGGGCACGGCAGCATCCTACACTACGGTTCAGACCGATATCAACGACGGCCTCAACCGCGGTCTCGCACTTTTGGAAGAAAAGGTCGGCAAGCTTGAGTACACAGAGACCTTTGCCTGTTCCTCGGCAGCGGGCGGACTGCGGATGGTAACGTCCGGACTTGTCCCCGAGCTGACTTCTGAGGCCGCAAGACTTGCGTCCCTGGGTGCAGGCGCCAAGGTCGTGGGAGTGTATTCCTTCCAGCTGACCGAGGATGACATCGAGGATATCGAGAGCTTAAGACCCGATATTTTTCTTCTGGTCGGCGGTACCGACGGCGGCAATAGCGAATGCATCCTGCACAACGCAAAGATGCTGGCTGAGATGAAGCCCGCCTTCCCCGTAGTGATCGCAGGCAACCGCAGTGTTGCCAGACAGTGCAAGAGACTGCTCGAGGGCTGTGAGGTCTACGTTTGCGAAAACGTTATGCCCAAGTTCGGTGTGCTCAACATCACACCCACCCAGAAGCAGATCAGAGACATCTTCCTCAATCGCATCGTACTTGCCAAAGGCTTGAGCCGGGTTAATTCGCTGCTCAGTGACATTATGATGCCCACCCCCTCCGCCGTGCTTCAGGCAATGAACCTGCTGGCACAGGGCACCGAGGGCGAGATCGGCATCGGCGATCTTATCGCCGTAGACGTGGGCGGTGCGACGACGGACATCTATTCTATAGCAGACGGCATGCCCCGAGCCGCCAACACGGTATTCAAGGGTCTGCCCGAGCCTTATTCCAAGCGCACCGTTGAGGGCGATATCGGAATGCGCTACAGCATCCACGGTATTGTAGAGGCAGCGGGAATAGGCAGAGTTGCCCAGCTGTCGGGACTTACTCCCCAGCGAGCAGAGCAGCTCATCAACTATCTCAGTGAGAACACCGAGACACTCCCCGGCGACGATCAGGAGCTCAGACGTCTTGACTATGCGCTGGCATCTCTGGCGGTGGAAACCGCGGTCATGCGCCACGCAGGTACTATGGAGGAGACCTACACCATGATGGGTCAGACCTTTGTCCAGAGCGGCAAGGATCTCTCTAACGTCAAGCAGATCATCATGACCGGCGGCAGCATCATCCACAACCCCGATGCCGCAAAGATCGCCACCCACGCCCTCTACAGCCCCATGCACCCCGCGTCGCTGCGCCCCAAGCAGGCTGACGTATGGGTAGACAGAAAATACATTTTGGCCGCAATGGGTCTTCTGTCTGTTCACTATCCTGCAGCGGCTTTACGAATTATGAAGAAGGAGCTTGAGAAGAATGGATTTACAGAATAAACGTATTCCCGAAGCCGAGTTTGCCCGTCAGCGCCAGGAAGTTCTGGCACAGTGGCCTACCGGTAAGGATGTTAACCTCGAAGAGGCAGTTGCATATCAGAAGGCTATTCCCCAGGAGCGTCGCTTTGGCGACAAGCTGATCAAGGCCAAGAACGAAGGCCGCACCCTGATCCAGCCCCGCGCAGGTGTTCCCGTTGTTGAGGAGCACATCAAGCTGATGAAGCTCCTGGAGGAGAAGGGCGAGGCAGACCTGCTGCCCTCCACCATCGACTCTTACACCCGTCAGAATCGCTACGTCGAAGCTGAGAACGGCATCCAGGAGTCCATCCGTCTGGGCAGAGCAATGCTCAACGGCTTCCCCGCAGTAAACCACGGTGTTGCAAAGTGCCGTCAGGTTGTTGAGAGTGTCAACACTCCTCTGCAGGTTCGTCACGGTACTCCCGACGCTCGTCTGCTGACCGAAATCACCTACGCAGGCGGCTTTACCTCCTACGAAGGCGGCGGTATCTCCTACAACCTGCCCTACTGCAAGAACGTTCCCATGGAGCGCACCATCCGCGACTGGCAGTACGTTGACCGTCTGACCGGTCTGTACGAGGAAATGGGCGTATCCATCAACCGTGAGCCCTACGGCCCCCTCACCGGTACTCTGGTACCTCCCTGTATCTCCCACGCAGCAGCTATCATCGAGGCTCTGCTGGCAGCTGAGCAGGGTGTTAAGAACATCACCGTCGGCTACGGCCAGTGCGGCAACCTGGTTCAGGACATCGCAGCTATCAAGTCCCTGCAGGCTCTGACCGATGAGTACATGGCAAAGTACGGCTACAACGACGTAGTTGTTACCACCGTTTTCCATCAGTGGATGGGCGGCTTCCCCGCAGACGAAGCAAAGGCATTCGGTGTTATCTCCTCCGCAAGCCTTATCGCAGCTCTTTCCAAGGCAACCAAGGTCATCGTCAAGAGCCCCCACGAGGCAGTAGGTATCCCCACCATGGAAGCTAACGCTGAGGGTATGCGCTGCACCAAGCAGGTTGTCAACATGATGGCTGATCAGGAGTTCAAGGATGTCCGCCTCGAGGGCGAAATCGCAATCATCTGCGAAGAGACCCGTGCTATCGTTGACAAGTGCTTCGAGCTGGGTATGGGCGACATCGCTGTCGGTGTATGCCGCGGCGTAGAAGCAGGCGTTCTGGACGTTCCCTTCGCACCCTGCCGTGCAAACAAGGGCCTCATGCTGCCCTGCCGTGACAACGACGGCGCTGTCCGTATCCTGAACACCGGTAACCTGCCCTTCAGCAAGGAGCTCAAGGACTTCCACGCAAGCAAGATCGCAGAGCGTGCAAAGGCAGAGAAGAGAGACGCTTCCTTCCAGATGGTCATTGACGACGTTTACGCAATCGGCAAGGGCAGACTGGTAGGCCGTCCCAAGAACATCTGAGTTATCAACACCTGATATAAAAATAATATAAGGAGTTTTTCAAAATGAAAATAGCTAATATTGTTTGCTCCGGCGGACGTACCGGTTTCTATTTTGACGATCAGCGCGCTATCAAGAAGGGCGCTGGCCACGACGGCGTTTTCTACATCGGCGCTCCCGTAACCGACGGCTTTACCTCTGTCCGTCAGGCAGGTGAGTCCATCTCCGTTATGATCATCCTCGAGGACGGTCAGGTTGCATACGGCGACTGCGCAGCAGTTCAGTACTCCGGTGCAGGCGGACGTGATCCCCTGTTCCTGGCAAAGGACTTCATCCCCGTTATCGAGAAGGAAATCGCTCCCAAGCTCATCGGCAAGGAAGCTGACAATTTCCGCGATCTGGCTGCTTTCATGGAAGCTATCACTGTTGACGGCAAGCGCCTGCACACCGCTATCCGCTACGGCCTCAGCCAGGCTCTGCTGGATGCAGTAGCAAAGGCAACCGGCCGCCTCATGTGCGAAGTCGTTGCTGACGAGTACGGCTGCACCGTTTCCGAAAAGCCCATCGACATCTTCACCCAGTCCGGTGACGATCGTTATGACAACTCCGACAAGATGATCATCAAGGGCGCACAGGTTCTGCCCCACGCTCTGATCAACAACGTAGCTGACAAGCTGGGCACCAAGGGCGAGAAGCTGGCTGACTACGTAGCATGGCTGCGTGACCGTATCCTGTCCAAGAGAATCGACGAGAGCTACAACCCCGTTCTGCACATTGACGTTTACGGCACCATCGGCGCTGCCTTCGGCAACAACAACTACAAGGCCATGGCAGATTACATCGAAAAGCTGGGCAAGATCGCCAAGCCTTTCCACCTGCGTATTGAAGGCCCCATGGACTGCG
>JAFYMQ010000009.1 GCA_017556565.1 Clostridia bacterium
GCCGAGCACGATGCCACTATCAGTAATATTCCCACGATTTTCAACATTGCACTCAGACCCCTTTGTATATGCTGTATAGCATCTTTTTCCCTTTTGATTGTCTATTCTTATAATCGTGTTGAACACTCCGCTATGCAGAAGCTTTTTGTACACAGGGCGCTGCTCCATGTCTTTTGGCGAGTGAGCATGTGCAGTTGCCAAAAACATACATCCGCAATATGCCGCTGTACAAATCGCCTCAACATCATGCTCCTGTGTTATCTCATCAAGCGCGATTACGTGCGGCGACATGGAGCGTATCAGCGTCTCTATCCCGATACTTTTTGAAACACCCGACATAACGTCGCAATCCCCTATATCAAAATACCTGCCGTTTTTTCTGCTGCCTGCGATCTCATAACGCTCGTCCACTACGGATACGCAGTATTTTTGTGCCAGAGATGCAGACATATCACGTAAAAGGGTCGTTTTTCCGCCACCGGGCGGAGATATGATAAGGGTACTGTTAAAACCGTCTGAATACAGCTTATCTATGACAGAATCGGCTACACCGCAAAAAGGCTTTGCGATTCTTATATTCAAGTATGATATATCCCTGATGGTCTGTATTCTGCCGCTGGATACGTAGCAGTCTCCCGCAACACCGATTCTGTGCCCCTCGGGCGTAGTGATAAATCCTGAGCCAAGCTGGGATGAATATGTATGGACAGACCGACCTGTTGCTCTGTCTATAATCTCATTTATGTCATCCGCATCAACCGTGACAAGCTCACCCTTTGACGTGAGACTGATGTATTTACCGCGGATCAGCGCTTTTGGCGGTCTGCCAATACGCAATCTGATCTCCTCGCAATCTGCTCTCTGATCGGCAGACAGCGAAAATGCCGCCCGCCACAATTTGTCAGGCATATAGTTGACCGCTGACAAATAAGCTTTTGAAAAATCACTACGCATACTCTTGTCCTCCTGCAGACATTTTATTGCACGGCTTCCAAAAATATGCAAACAAAAAGACCTGCGACTTTTGCCGCAGGCCTCTATAAAGTATAAGTTATATTCAGATAGTGTTGCTGGAGCCCAGAACGTCTCTGATCTTGTGGCGAACCATTTCGCGCAGAGCGGTTCTGCCATCTGCAAGGTACTGTCTGGGGTCAAAGTGGTCGGGGTTCTCAATAAGATGCTTACGTACCGATGCGGTCATACCAAGACGCAGGTCGGAGTCGATGTTGATCTTGCAAACTGCCATTTTTGCAGCTTCTCTGAGCATCTCCTCGGGGATGCCGATAGCATCGGGCATTTTGCCGCCGTACTGATTGACCATCTTGACAAACTCCTGAGGTACAGAAGATGCACCGTGCAGAACGATGGGGAAATTGGGCAGGCGCTTCTGGATCTCCTCAAGAATATCAAATCTCAGCTGGGGCTTCTGACCGGGCTTGAACTTGAATGCGCCATGGCTGGTACCGATTGCGATAGCCAGAGAGTCAACACCTGTACGGGTAACAAACTCCTCTACCTCGGCGGGATTGGTAAACTGTGCATCGGCATCGGATACGTTGACTGCATCCTCGATACCTGCAAGCTTGCCCAGCTCACCCTCAACAACTACGCCTCTTGCGTGAGCATACTCAACTACCTTGCGGGTAAGCTCAATATTCTCCTCAAAGCTATGCTTGGAGCCATCGATCATAACAGATGTAAAACCGCCGTCGATGCAATCCTTGCATATCTCAAAGCTCTCACCGTGATCAAGATGAAGTGCCATGGGAACGTCTGTATCAATAGCGGCTGCCTCAACAAGCTTGAGCAGGTAAACGTGCTTTGCATACTTGCGTGCGCCGGCAGAAACCTGAAGGATAACGGGAGATTTTTCTTCTTTGGCTGCTTCGGTAATGCCCTGGATGATCTCCATATTATTGACATTGAATGCGCCGATAGCATAACCGCCCTTGTAGGCCTTTTCGAACATTTCTTTTGTAGTTACAAGCGGCATATATTGTACCTCCAATATTTATTTGATTGATATACATATAGTACCATATAATTTCTTAATAATCAAGTTTATCGATGTTGATATTATCCCGTCAGTATGGTAAAATCAGTATATAATTATTGATAATGAAAGGCGGTAATTTTTATGCAGCTCAAAGGCGCATGTATATTCGGCCAGTCAGGCGGACCCACATCTGTAATCAACTCCAGTGCTTACGGTGTTTTCAAAACAGCACTTGAATCCGATTGTATCACCAGAGTTCTCGGTGCATCATACGGAATAAAAGGTATTCTCAACGACGAGCTTTTTGACATCGGTCTCGAAGATCCCCAGGAACTCAGCTATCTGCTCAACACCCCCTCCTCTGCTCTCGGTTCCTGCCGCTACAAGCTGAAGGATCCTGCTGTAGACGATACAGACTACAAGCGTATTCTCGAAATATTCAAGAAGTATGACGTCAGATATTTCTTCTACAACGGCGGTAACGACTCTATGGACACCTGCAACAAGGTCTCCAAGTATCTGCTCTCTCAGGGCTATGAGTGCCGTGTTATCGGTGTTCCCAAGACCATCGACAATGATCTGTACGGCATCGACCATTGCCCCGGATTCGGCAGCGCTGCAAAGTATATCGCAACAACAACAGCAGAGCTCTATCGCGATGCACACGTATATGACACAGGCTCGGTACTGGTCATGGAGTGCATGGGCAGAAATGCAGGCTGGCTGACCGCAGCTGCATCCATCCCCGCTCTGCAGGGTACTGCGCCCGATCTTATCTACCTGCCCGAGGTTGCATTCGATGTAGAAAAGTTCCTCGCTGCTGTAGAAAAGAAGTACAAAGAAACCAAAAACTGCTTTGTCGTAGTATCCGAGGGTATCAAGGATAAAAACGGCAAGTTTATTGCCGAGTATGCTACCGCAGGCGCAAGCGCAGTCGACTCCTTTGGCCACAAGCAGATGGGCGGTGTTGCATCCTATCTTGCAGCTCTTGTCAAAGAGCGCACAGGCGCTAAGGTTCGCGGTATTGAGCTGTCTCTGCTGCAGCGCTGCGCTGCTCACTGCGGCTCCCGCACCGACGTTGAAGAAGCCTATATGATGGGTTGTGAAGCTGTCAAGGCTGCTGTAAACGGCGCAACTGACAAGATGGTAGCAATAGAGCGTCTCACCGATTGCGACGGATACCGTGTACGCCCCATTCTGCTCAACCTTGACGTCGTTGCAAACGCCGAGAAAAAGTTCCCCCTAGAGTGGATCACCGAGGATGGCGCAGGCATCTCCACCGCATTCCTCAACTACGCACTTCCCCTTATCGAAGGCGAGCCTGAGATCAAGTGGGAAAACGGTATGCCCAGATTTGCAAAGCTGAAGAAGATCATCGCCAAATAATCATAGCCGCCTCTGATATTTCAGGGGCGGTTTTTTTACGAAAAATAAGCGCTCACATTTCTGTGAGCGCTTATCTTATATGATGTTATACTTGAAAACCAGTAAAATCGCAAGGGTATGCAGAATACAAAACAATGGAGCAAGAATAATAAATCTCAAATGTTTGGTCTTGTGCCTGCAAATGACCATTCCGCCCAGCAGACCAAAAGAGCCAAATAAGAAACCTAAAATCAACAACGTCCTTTCAGGTATTCTGCGCATTTTCATCCTTGCACGGCGTTTATCTGATGCGCAGGCAACAAAAGAAATCAAATTGACTGCGCACAGACAAACAACAAGGATATCAAGCATTATTCAGCGACGTTCTTCTTGAGGGTCTCCAGCTCAGCAGCCAGCTCCTTGGGCAGTCTGTCGCCAACGGTTGCGTAGAACTCAGCGATACCTGCAGCATCCTGTCTCCAAGCTTCCTTGTCAACGGTCAGGATGGACTCAAGAGCAGCCTTGTCGAACTTCTTGCCTTCGCAGATGGTGTAGTCCAGATCTTCGAGGTTGATATCCTCAGCATAAGGCATAAAGCCGATCTCGGTCTCACGAGCGTCAACCTTACCCTCGCAGCGCTTGATGATCCACTCAAGAACACGGAAGTTGTCGCCGAAGCCGGGCCACATGAAGTGACCTTCGTCGTCAAGACGGAACCAGTTGACGTTGAAGATGAGGGGCTTGTTGGTGATCTTCTTGCCCATATCGATCCAGTGCTGGAAGTAGTCACCTACATGATAACCGATGAAGGGACGCATTGCCATGGGATCGCGGCGAACAACACCGACAGCACCTGCTGCTGCAGCGGTGGTCTCAGAAGCCATGATAGAGCCAACGAATACACCGTGGTTCCAGTCTCTTGCCTGGTAAACCAGAGGAGCGGTCTTAGCACGTCTGCCGCCAAAGATTATTGCGGACAGAGGCACACCGTCGGGATCTTCCCAGAACTTGGAGATGCAGGGGCAGTTCTCAGCGGGAGCGGTGAAGCGGGAGTTGGGGTGTGCACCCTTCTCGCCCTTGGAGGGATCCCAGGGCTCGCCCTTCCAGTTGAGAGCGTTTGTGGGAGGATTCTTATCCATGCCTTCCCACCACACTGTGCCATCGTTGGGATTGTAAACAACGTTAGTGAAGATAGAGTTCTTCTTGGTGGATTCCAGAGCGTTCTTGTTGGACTTTACGCTGGTACCGGGAGCAACACCGAAGAAGCCCTTCTCGGGGTTAACAGCATAGAGTCTGCCGTCTGCACCGACTCTGATCCATGCGATATCGTCGCCGACAGTCCAGACCTTGTAGCCCTTCTCCAGATAGGTCTGGGGAGGAATGAGCATAGCCAGGTTGGTCTTGCCGCATGCAGAGGGGAATGCACCGGTAACATACTTGATGCTTCCGTCGGGATACTCGATGCCCAGGATGAGCATATGCTCAGCCATCCAGCCTTCGTTCTTGCCCTGGAAGGATGCGATACGCAGAGCGAAGCACTTCTTGCCCAGCAGAACGTTGCCGCCGTAACCGGAGTTGATGGACC
>JAFYMQ010000092.1 GCA_017556565.1 Clostridia bacterium
CCCCATCTCCAAGATGACCGATTGGGTCAACACCACCTGCCCCTGCTGCGGCGGTCCCGCCAAGCGTGAGACCGACACCATGCCCCAGTGGGCCGGCTCCAGCTGGTACTTCCTGCGCTACATGGACAACCACAACAACAACGAGCTGGTCAGCAAGGCGGCCGAGCAGTACTGGGGCCCTGTGGATTGGTACAACGGCGGTATGGAGCACACCACCCTGCATCTGCTCTACAGCCGCTTCTGGCACAAGTTCCTGTATGACATCGGCGTAGTTCCCATGTCCGAGCCCTATGCAAAGCGTACCAGCCACGGTATGATCCTGGGCGAGAACGGCGAAAAGATGTCCAAGTCCCGCGGCAACGTCATCAACCCCGACGATATCATCGACGAGTACGGCGCAGATACACTCCGTCTGTACGAGATGTTCATCGGTGACTTTGAGAAGGCTGCTCCCTGGAGCGTATCCGCTATCAAGGGCTGCAAGCGTTTCCTTGACCGCATCGCCGCTATCTATGACAACGTCAAGCCCGGCAAGGAGTACTCGGCTGCCAACGAGAGCGCAATGCACAAGACCATCAAGAAGGTCTCTCAGGACATCGAGAACATGAAGTTCAACACTGCTATCGCAGCTATGATGAGCCTGATCAACCAGTTCGACAAGAACGGCGTCAACGAGGCTGAGTTCAAGACCCTGCTGACCCTGCTCAATCCCTTTGCTCCCCACCTGACCGAGGAACTCAACGAGAAGCTGGGCAGCACCGAGATGCTGGCAAAGACCCAGTGGCCTTGCTATGACGAAGCCAAGACCGTCGAGAGCACCATCGAGATCGCTGTTCAGGTCAACGGCAAGCTCAAGGGTGTTGTAGCAGTTGCAGCAGACGCTGACGAAGATGCCATCAAGGCCGCCGCAGCAGCAGATGCAACCGTTGCAGCAGCACTCAACGGCATGAACATCGTAAAAGTTATCGTAATCAAGGGCAAAATCGTCAACTTTGTTGTCAAACCCCAGTAAAAGTTCTTGACAAGCGATTTTTGTAGCGGTATAATAGTTTTTGTATTGGAATATCTCCAATACTGTAAATCAGGTGTCCACAAACGGAGGGAGGGAAAATCAAATGGCAGAAATCCGCGTAAAGCAGGATGAATCTCTGGACAGCGCTCTCAGAAGATTTAAGCGTTCCTGCGCAAAGTCCGGTGTACTTTCTGATCTCCGTAAGCATGAGCACTACGAGAGCCCCAGCGTAAGACGTCGCAAGAAGAGCGAGGCCGCACGCGCAAAGAAGAAGATGTACAGATAAGACTTCATAATAAAAATAGCAACTTGCGCGAGCAAGTTGCTATTTTTTAGTTATGCCTGGCGGGTTTGGTTTTGCACAGCTTCCGCCCATCTACTGCCTAACTTTCGCTTGCCGTACAGCAGTACTGTCTGCGCTCAAGTTAGTTGTATATGGACGAAATCTGCACAAAACCTCCGGGATATTGGGAATCGCGCCTTTGTAAAATCCATCGATTTCCTCTGGGGCATATTAAATGGTGGTTCCAAAGCGTGACGGAAGGAGAGAGCGCTATCCGATCGGTCCCGCAGGGACACCGCAACTTTGGCGCAAGCCGAAACTTCACTTGCCGCCAGGCAAACTTCACTGCGCAGCAACTTCGCTTGCACATAAGTGCAAACTTCACTTTTTTCAAAAAATCTCCAAAAAGTTCTTGACTTTATTTGCATTTGATGATATTATCTAATAGCGCTTGCAAAGGGCGTAGTATGTCTGCGCGCAAAAACGCCAGACAAAATTGCGATGAAGCTTGAGATTGCCGCTGAAAACGCGGGTAACTCAAGTGGAGTATGTCCGACAATCGGGCGGCAGAAAGAATAGCGCTTGAGTACCCCTTTTGAGCCACGGAACTGTCTGTGCGTGCGCAGATAAGCCGCGGTGGGAGACCAACTTGCGCCATTATGCCGGACTGATGTGTGTATCGCCGGTTATATTTATGCCCAAAATGTGATACACACGGCTGAGTGGCTTCTTTCGACCGTACAATGTCGGTTTTAGCTGATACCTAATAAAACATTGTAAAATACAGGAGGAAAATCCCATGGCAGACATGAAGAAAATCCGCATCAGACTCAAAGCTTATGACCATCAGGTAATCGATCAGGCAGCAGCAAAGATCGTCGAGACCGTCAAGCGCACCGGCGTTGAGGTTTCCGGCCCCATCCCCCTGCCCACCGAGAAGAAGGTCGTAACCATTCTCCGCGCTGTACACAAGTACAAAGATTCCCGCGAGCAGTTCGAGCGTCGTACCCACAAGCGTGTGATCGACATTCTCCAGCCCACCCAGAAGACCGTTGAGGCTCTTACAAACCTTGACCTTCCCGCAGGCGTGGAGATCGAGATAAAGCTCTGAGCAAACCCCAAGCAAAACCCCGGCAACAACCCCCGCGCGTGACTTTATTACAAAGTCCAAACCCTGGTCCGCAAATAATTTTGAGGCGGACAGGTCATGTTGGAAAGTGAAGGCGAGGCTCCGTTACAGCCCGTACTGCCTTTCAACCAATGCCTGAAGGAGGAAATAAAAGTGCAAAAGGCAATCATCGGCAAGAAGATCGGTATGACCCAGATCTTCGATGAAACAGGTAAGGTCATCCCTGTTACCGTTATCGAAGCAGGCCCCTGCACCGTTGTCCAGAAGAAGACAGCGGAGAAGGACGGATACGATTCCGTACAGCTCGGTTTCTGCGACGTTAGCGACAAGAAGCTGACCAAGCCCGCAAAGGGCCATTTCGAAAAAGCAGGCGTCGCTCCCAAGAAGTATCTGAAGGAGTTCAGACTTGACGACTGCGCAGCTCACAACGTAGGCGACACCATCCTGGCTGACGTATTCGCAGCAGGCGAGAAGATCGACGTTGTTGGCATCAGCAAAGGTAAGGGCTACGCCGGCGTCGTAAAGCGCTGGAACTGCCATTCCCAGGAGCACACCCACGGTGTCGGCCCTGTTCACCGCAGCATCGGTTCTATGGGCGCTAACACTGACCCCTCTCGCGTTATGCCCGGTAAGAAGATGGCCGGTCATCTCGGTGTAGAGCAGGTTACCATCCAGAACCTTGAAGTCGTCAAGGTTGACGCAGAAAGCAACATGATCGCTGTCCGCGGCGCGATCCCCGGCCCCAAGGGCGGAATCGTGTTCCTCAAGGACGCAGTCAAGAAGGCTTAAGCGAGGGGAGGAAATACAATGGCTAACATTAAAGTATTTGACATGACCGGTAAAGAGACCGGCACTCTCGAGCTGCTCGACAGCGTTTTCGGCATTGAGCCCAACACTGTTGTAATGCACGAAGCTGTTAAGGCTTATCTGGCTAACAGAAGACAGGGTACCCAGAGCACCCTCACCCGCGCCGAAGTTTCCGGCGGCGGCAAGAAGCCCTGGAGACAGAAGGGCACAGGCCGCGCTCGTCAGGGCAGCACCCGCGCTCCTCATTGGACCCACGGCGGTATCGCTCTCGGCCCCAAGCCCCGCAGCTACGCTGTATCCATGAACAAGAAGGCTCGCAAGCTGGCTATCTGCTCTGCTCTGTCCGCTAAGGTCGCTGCCGGTCAGCTGATCCTGATCGACGGTCTGAACATGGCTGAAGTCAAGACCAAGACCTTCAAGAGCTTCATCGACACCTTCGAGGCCGGCAAGGCTCTGGTCATCACCCCCGAAGTGAACAAGAACGTTGTTCTTTCCGCTCGCAACATCCCCGGCGTAAAGACCACTTTCTCCGGTGTCATTTCCGTGTATGACATCCTCAAGGCTGACAAGCTGCTCGTCGACAAGGAAGCCGCTCTCAAGATCCAGGAGGTGTACGCTAAATGAAAACTGCATACGATATAATCGTCAAGCCCATCATCACCGAGAAGAGCATGTCCGCTGTTGCTGACAAGAAGTACGTCTTCAAGGTAGCACGTGATGCAGGCAAGATCGAAATCAAGAAGGCTATCGAAGAGATCTTCAAGGTAAAGGTCAAGAGCGTTAACACCATCAACGTTAAGGGCAAGGAAAAGCGCATGGGCGTCCATGTCGGTAAGACTGCCGCTTACAAGAAGGCAATCGTTACCCTGACTGCTGAGAGCAAGCCCATCGAGATCTTCGAGGGTATGGTATAAACCATAACCCCACAAGCCCTCGTAAGTATGCCGCAATAAGGCGGCGCAAAACGAAAACTAACAGGAGAGTGAAATAAGAAATGGCTATAAAGAGCTACAAGCCTACTACAGCCTCCCGTCGTCACATGACCGTGACCGACTATTCGGAGCTGAGCAAGGTAAAGCCTGAAAAGAGCCTGCTGGAAACGCTGAAAAAGAATGCGGGCCGCAACAGCTACGGCAGGATCACCGTCCGTCATCAGGGCGGCGGCAACAAGAAAAAGTATCGTGTTATCGACTTCAAGAGAGATAAGATCGATATGCCCGCAACCGTTCTGACCCTCGAGTACGACCCCAACCGTACCGCTCACATCGCTCTGGTACAGTATGAGGACGGCGAGAAGAGATACATCCTGGCACCCCACGGCCTCAAGGTAGGCGACGTTATCGTCTCCAGCGAGACCGCTGACATCAAGACAGGCAACTGCCTGCCC
>JAFYMQ010000002.1 GCA_017556565.1 Clostridia bacterium
AACAGATTGTCACCCTCTCTGGGCGGAAAATGCTCCTGCAGCACGTGTCCCAAATGGCGCTCGCCGCGCAGGTCGCGCTGATTGTAACGGTCATAGAACACGTCTCCGTCACCGCCGAAGAATATGAACAGACAGTTGCAGTTATGCTTGTCCACAAGCTTCTGCACCTGCTCCTCGGCATCGCGGCGGAAGTTGTTGACCATGATCATGGACTGACCCGTGGACAACAGCGAGTCGGCGCATCTGAGCAGCACGGCGGTGGCTGCGGTGTCCATGAGCCGCTTCTGGGTATAATTTTCAAAACCGATGACGTCAAAGAGTTCTTCTTTGATAGCGTCTTTTTCCAGTACGGGGTAATTGAGGGCGCGGCTCAGCTTGTTGACAAAGGTGGTCTTGCCGCTTGCGGGCATACCTGCCAGAATAATAAGATTCATATCGTTGCTCCTTTCAGCTGAGAGACAGTACCGATATAACCGCCTCGTCGGTGTGTTTGTCATTGAATGCGCACACGATTTTGTCACCCATGGTGAACAGATTTTCCGCCTCGGCGGCGTAGGGTACAAGTATGCGTGAAATCAGCCTGCCGTCCCAGTCAAACGTGAATATCAGATTGCATACATAGGTGCCCGACTCGCCTCTTACGCTGTGCAGGAAGTATATCAGCTCGCTGTCGCAGTCGATGCCCTGCTTGGTATAGCCCTCCACACCGGGCAGCACACGCTGCACGTTGAACCGAGCGTCCAGTACGGCAAGATCGTAGGTGCGGCTGATGCCCGCAACATACTCGTTTTTGTCACTGCAATAGCCCATACTGTAATGGCGCTGGGGGATGGTCAGGGTCTCTTTGAGGGTCAGGGTGTCGGGATCGACGATGCCCACCTTGTCGGGCTCGATGTCGCACCAGGACACGATCAGGCGGTTATTATAAGGGTCAAACACCATATCGTTGGAGTGGGAGATGTACATATCTCCGCTTGTCTGCACCACCTGCCAGGTCTCTGTGTCAATCTTGACTATGCGTGTGACCGACTGGGTGGAGTCGCCGCCGGTGTTGAGGGCATAGTAGGCATATCTGCCATCACTGCAGCCACCCTGCATATTCCAATGTCTGCCGTCAAAGTTGCGGGGCAGCCTGATCTTGTGATCAAACCCTACCCGTATCTCGCCGCCCGACAGACGGCGGATGATCTCGCTGACTTTTTCCATATCCGCGCCTCCAATCAGAGCGATTCCAGATACTCTTTGAGCCGCTGGGCTATGACTCTGTGTCCCGCATCGTTAAAGTGCAGACCCTCTGCGGTGTATTTTACCCGATCGGACTCGATATTGGGGTCGATGCCCAGCTGGGTGTACAGGTCAAGGACGTGGACATCGTAGTCTTTTGCCGTCTCGATGATAACGTCCACGTAATCCCGCAGCAGCAGGCTGGGATAATATCTGTGCAGGCTCTGTGAGGGGCGCTCATCACCCAGTCTGCGGGCAGGGGTCATGAACACGATCTTGGCATTGGGGTACATATCTGTAAGCTTGTTCATCAGCCATCTGACAGCGCCGCAGTATGTGCCGCGGTCGGTATCACCAAGCTTGCCAAAGGGTGCGTCACCGTGGCCGTAGTCATTGGTGCCGCCGAACACGACCACCACGTCGGCATCGGGAGCCATCTTCTCGGCTCTGCCGCAGAAATTGAGATCCCATCTTGCCTCGGCAGAGGGGCGGAACTGATGCGCGATACGGGTGCCGCCGATGCCGTAATTGCGCACCTCTTTGAGAGAGCAAAGCTCCTTGAGCACATTGTCGTAGCGGTTGTTTTCTTTGTCCTCTACCGAGTGACCCTCGGTAATACTGTCACCGAGGAAGTTTATTGTAAGACCTTTGAGTTCCATGATATTCTCCTTTTTGCATATTTGTCTAATTATATCTTATACCCGCAGAGGAAAAATGTAAAATATAACCTTTGGTATATTGCCATAACGCAGGATGTATGGTATCGTATATTTATCATAACACGGAGGGTCTTTATGGAACTGCTTCAGCTCAGATATTTTGTCAGCGTTGCCCGCAGCGAGAACATCACCAAAGCGGCACAAATGCACAACATCCCTCAGCCTGCCATGTCCCAGACCATTGCCCGACTGGAGCGGGAACTGGGCGGTGTGCGGCTGTTTGACCGCAAAAACGGACGGATTTTTCTCAACGAACAGGGCAGGACATTTTTGCGCTATGCCGAAAAAGCCCTCCAAAGCATCGACGACGGTGTACTCGCCCTCAAATGCAGCGAAGACCGCATAGTCGGCAGTATCCGTGTGCTTGTTATGGAAAACCGCCGTTTTGTGCTCAACTGCATACGGGAGTTTTCGGAAAAATACCCGGATGTCAGCTTTTTTGTCTCACATGACTTTCACGGAGACCGGGACGAGGGGTTTGATCTGTGCGTGTCTTCCATGCAGTCTTACAGACAGATGCAAAGCTGCCTGCCCCTGATCAAAGAGGACATCGTCCTCGCCGTACACGAAACCAACCCGCTGGCTCAGAAAAAAAGCCTGAACGTAGCCGAGCTGAAGGACGAGATATTTATCACCATGCCCGCCCACTCGGCGCTCAATCGGATCACCTACAGCCGCTGCCGCGACTGCGGTTTTAGCCCTCAGGTGCGATATATCTGCGATGACCCGTATTTTGTCCGCAAGTATATCTCCGAGAATATGGGTGTCGCCCTTGCCCCTGCTCTGTCATGGGCAGGCAGGTTCAGGGAGAACACCATAGTCGTGCCCCTTGAAAACGGCGGCACCACCACGTCGTATCTGCTGTGGGACGAAAACCGCTACCTCTCCCCCACCTGCTCGCTGTTCCGCGACTTTTTGCTCGCCCGTGCAGCCGAGTTGGAGGGAAATCTGCTGTAACGGCGCAAAAATGTGATCTAATCACTGAATTGCGGCTCAAAACAGTGTAGAATACAGTCATACACCACACAAAGGAGAAAAATATGAAGAAATATCTGCCAATTATACTGTCACTCTGCCTGCTGGGCGGCTGCGGCTCGACCGCCACCAAAACAAACGGCTACCGTCAGGTCACCATGCAGGATGCCATAACCATGATGGAAAAAGAAAGCGGCTATATCATCCTTGACGTGCGCAGAGCCGATGAGTTTGCCGAAAAGCATATCCCCAACGCCATCAATATCCCCAACGAGTCTATCGGAACAGACGAGATACCCGAGCTGCCCGACAAAAACCAGCTGATTTTGGTCTACTGCCGCAGCGGCAACCGCAGCAAGCAGGCATCGGAAAAGCTGGCAGCGCTGGGCTACACCAATATTGTGGAGTTTGGCGGCATTATTGATTGGCCGCTTGAAACTGTAAGCGGAAATTAAGTTGTAAGATATAACAACCCCTGCATCAATAACCGATGCAGGGGTTGTGTTGTTATTATTGTTGTGAGTCTGAATATTCGCCGGAGAACAGCTGATCCAGCAGCTCCTGAGCGCTCTGCAGATGCTCTGCGGGGACAAAAATCCGCTGGCTATCCTGAATCCCCGTCCGCAGCGCCATGCCCGCACCATTGACGCCCATGGCAACCGCCTCGATGCCGTTGTCCTCAAGCACCTGCATCAAAAGATGTGCCCACATGTATTCCTTTTCGGTCAAAAACTCGTATCCCTTGTCCATAAAACACCGCCCGTTTGTCAGTTGTATGTCGTGTGTCGTGTGCGTCGTGTGCGTCGTGTGTGTCGTGTGCGTCGTGTGTGTCGTGTGCGTCGTGTGTGTCGT
>JAFYMQ010000093.1 GCA_017556565.1 Clostridia bacterium
AACTCGCCGCCCTGCGTGCAGAGCGCAATATTGCGGGCATGACCGTTGCGGTCACCGACAGCAAGGGCGTGGTATATATGGAAGCTTTCGGCGTGGACACTATGGACAGACCCCACGTGCCTGCCGAGCCCGATTCGGTGTTCCGCATCGCTTCGGTGACCAAGATGTTCACAGGCAGCCTGATAATGAAGCTGCAGGAGCAGGGCAAGATTGACCTCAATGCCCCCGTCAAAACCTACCTGCCCTGGCTCAAACTGCGCAAGAGCGCCGCAACAGAGCAGATGACCGTCAGACACCTGCTGACCCATACCGGCGGATTTTTCGGTGACGGCGCATGGACAAGCAAAGAAGGCACCCGTGACGAAAGCGGCATCGAGCAGTCTCTCAAGACCCTGCTGCCCTGGATCGAGCTCAAAGCCCTGCCCGAAGAAAACGTCCACATCTACTCCAATATCGGCTTTGCGCTGCTGGGTCAGATAGCCGCATCGGTCACCGGTATGAGCTATTCTCAGGCGGCCCGGGAAAACATCCTCAAGCCTCTGGGTATGAACTGCTCTACGTATGACTTCTATATAGCCGCCACCTACCCCTACAGCCAGGCTCACAGACGCGGCGACAACGGTGAGCTTATCCCCGTCCACGACCTGCGCCGCGGTTCGCTGTACACCGCATCCGGCGGACTCTATTCCAATGCCGAAGATCTGTGCAAACTTGCAAGAATGTTCCTCAACCGCGGCACAAATGACAATGGTGAACGTGTGCTCAGCGAGGAGAGCATTGCACAGATGCAGGGCAAACACGCACCCCGCGACAACGGAGATTTTTACGGCTATGCCAAGGTCGTGCATCCGCTGGGCGACAGACTTATCTACGGTCACGGCGGCAGCAACCTGCCCTATAACACAGGCGTGTATTACGACTACAAGACCGGTCTGGGCGTTGTCGTGCTGATGAACACCGAGGCGGCAGACCTGCGGGCAGGCATCCCCGAAATGATCTTTGAGATGTAAAAATATTGCACCCGACGGCAATCTGTGTTATAATACAGACACAAACTACACGGAGGAGGTATATTATGTATTGCAGAAATTGCGGAGAAAACATAGGACTCAAACATGAATGTTCCAATTGTCACACACTTGCGGGAGACGGAAATCAGTATTGCCCCCATTGCGGCAGCAAGGTTTCTGCATGGGCGAGCAAATGTCCCCATTGTAATACGTCTTTTATTGCAGAAGAAGTACTGGAAGCCCGCGAGCTTAACGGACACAGCAAGCTCGGCATGGCATTACTTGCCTTCTTTTTGGGAGGTTGGGGCATACATTGCTTTGTTATGGGCGAGCCCAAAAAGGGTATGCTCAGAATAATCCTGACTCTGGCTTGCGGAATCGGATCGATTGTAGCTCTCATCGACATGGTGCTGATCATTATAGGCAGATACGAATATAACCCCGAAGGGTATCTCTGGTAACAATAATACAAAATAAAAACTGCGCTGCATATCTGCAGCGCAGTTTTTGTATGTAGGGTGAATTATTCAATTTCGCCTGCGGCAACCTTGTCGAATACCTCGGTGACTTCCTTGGCGGGAGCTTTGGTCATCAGGGTAACAACAACTGCGGCAACGGTACCGAGGATGCAGCCGGGGATGATCTCGTACAGACCAAAGCCGCTCAAAAATGCCAGCCACAGAATATCAACGGCAGCACCGGTGATGATACCTGCGATAGCACCGGCAAAGTTAAATCTGCGCCAGAACAGAGAGAGCATGATAGTGGGGCCGAATGCAGCGCCGAACACGCCCCATGCGTTCTCGACCAGACCCATGATAGTGCCCGAGTTGGGGTTGGATGCGATCAGCACGGCGATAATAGCGATAGCCAGAACAACAAATCTGCCTGCCCAGAGCATTTCCTTTTCGTTTGCCTTGTTCTTGCGGATAACGGGCTTGTACACGTCACTTGCAAAAGCCGAGGCAGAAGCCAGCAGCTGGGAGTCGGCGGTGCTCATTGCAGCAGCCAGTATAGCCGACAGCAGCAGACCGCTGATGATTGCGGGGAATATCTTGCGTACCATGGTGATGAATACGACCGAGCTGTCGGCGATCTCACCGAGGAACAGATGACCGATAACGCCTGCTGCAACCGAGAAGATGAGGATAAGCACGGTCCATGTGATACCGATCTTGGCGCTCTTTTTCAGATCCTTGTCAGAGCGCAGGGACATAAATCTGATGATGATGTGGGGCATGCCGAAGTAGCCGAGACCCCAGCCCAGACCGGAGAGGATGTCCTTCCAGTTGGAGAAGAGGTTCCAGTAGCCTTCGGGCAGAGCGGTGAGAGAGCCTGCGCCTTCGCCGCCGCTGATAAGAGCCAGTGCGAATATAGGAGCGATCAGCAGAGCGCCCAGCATCAAAAGACCCTGGAAGAAGTCGGTCCAGCATACGGCAGAGAAGCCGCCCAGGAAGGTGTAGCTGATGATGATTGCAGCTGCGATGTACATACATACGGTAGCGTCAAGACCGATAACGGTGTTGAACAGAGTGCCGCAAGCCTTGATGCTGGATGCGGCGTAGATGGTATAAGCAACCAGGAAGATAACTGCGCTGATTATCTGCAGCGCGCGGTTAGATGTCATAAAACGGTTGGTTAGATACTGGGGGATGGTGATAGAGTCGTTTGCGGCTATGGAGTAGCGGCGCAGACGGGGAGCCTCGATAAGCCAGCTGAGTGCGTAGCCGATGCCCAGACCGATTGCGATCCATGCCTGACCCAGACCAAAAGCGTAGATGGATGCGGGCAGACCCATAAGCACCCATGCGCTCATATCGGAAGCGCCTGCGGAAAGAGCCGAGACCCAGGGACCCATATTTCTGCCGCCGAGGAAGTATTCCTTCTCACCGCCGCTCCTGCTGCGGACGAAGAAATAAATACCGATACCCAGCATAAAGCACAGGTACAGTACAAAGATGATAAGTTCGGCATTAAAAGTCATACCAAAACACTCCAATCCACCGATTTTTTGTCGGATTTTATGTATAATATATGAATTATAGCATTTTTATGTATCATTGTAAAGCTTTTTGTAGATAAAGGACTAAAGTAAACAAAAATACCCCGCTGCCGCACAGGGCAACGGGGTATTCTGTCTGATAATTATTCAACAGTGACCGATTTTGCAAGATTGCGGGGCTTGTCAATGTCGCAGCC
>JAFYMQ010000094.1 GCA_017556565.1 Clostridia bacterium
CGCAGTGTTGACACCATTGATCTTGGCGCCGGCTTTGTTGCTGTCGGCAAGCTCTACTCTGTCAACGTCCTCATACTCAATATGGCGGCTTCCCCAAAGGGTAGCTTTGACAGTCAGTCCGTCATCGAGGCAGGTGATGCTTACACTGCCCGAAAGCATTATCCACGTAGTAACCCCAAGAATGACAATCAATGCCGCGATGCTTATCAGCCTGACTTTTTTGCCGTAGTATTTAGTCAAGGGGGCGGCTTTTTCCGCCTTGCCCGCCTCAAGCTCACGCTTGTAGAAGCGGTACGAATAAACGGTAGGGATAATCACAACCAGCGCTATAACGGGGATAAGGACGAAGACTATCCAGTCAAACGGTACAAATATACCAAGGAGCATAATCAAACCGATGACAGTCCAGACTTTACCTGCAAAACGATGGGTGGCATTCCAGTTGGCCTCGCTGCTGAGTGTCCATTTGAGCTTGATGCCCAGTGTCAGGTTCTGTCTGATCTTGGGCATATAATTGCCGATAACCACGAACGATACACCCATAAGCACAAACGTAACCGCGGTCGGGTTGATCTCAAGCCCCATATTGAGTGCGTAGATAAAAGCACTGCTGTAGATAGACAGTACGGGGCATATCCAGTATATGAAGCCCACAGCTTTGGGGGACTGATTTTTGTTGCCGCCTAATTTGTGGGTGGCAAACATACACAGCAGATGAACAACCAGCATAAAAAGGGGCAGCACAAGGACGGGGATGATCTTGCCGCCTCGGCCGTCTACCTGACCGGATGCTCCCCAATGGGTATCCATAACGTCGGGCAGAACATTCCACAGAATCAGTCCCACAAGCATGGGCAGCAGGATGATGAGTGAGGTGATGATGAGTTTGGTCTTATTGATTTTCATTGTTCTCTGCTCCTTTCAGATCGGTAATCCACAACATAATATCCTCCAGCACAGAGGTATTGATATCGTAGAATATAAACTTGCCCTCACGGCTGTCGCGGATAAGGTCGGCATCCTTGAGCACCGACAGATGGCGGGATATTGACGCGCCTGTTACCTCAAAATGCTCGGCTATATCCCCTGCCGACATTCTGCCCGATTTGAGCAGATTAAGTATCTCGCGCCGTATGGGGTCTGCCAGAGCTTTCAGCGTTGATTGTATGGCCACGGTCTGTCTCCTTTCATTTAACATTTAACCTAATTGTTAAATGTAGTATAACACAAAGCCCGCACCGTTGTCAACAGGTTTGGTGCGGGCAGGTTGAAATATATCCGCTAGGCATGCGTGTCGCTATCCGCGGATGCTCTGCTCCACAACCGAGACAAAATACTCAAGCGCCGGGGAGCGCCACATACTCTTGCGCACAAGGATCTGACTGTAATATATCTGAGGCGGCACCGAAACGTCCAGTACGGCAACGTCGCTTGTACCCAGTGAACCGTTTACCGCTGCGCGGGGCAAAAATGACAATGAGCTTTTGTCGCGGAGCAGCACCGATATAGCTCCGATATCGTTGACCATTACCGAGTAGCTGAGAGCTTTGCCCTGCCCTGCCACCAGACCCAGCAGTGTGTGGTAGCATCTGCCCGCAGGCTCGGTGACCACGAAGGGATAATCAAGCAGCTCGGTGATTTTTATGGCTTTTTTGCCTGTGAGCGGGTGATTTATATTGGCAACGAATACCATCTGCTCGGTCTTTTGCATCAGGCACTCCAGAGACGGGTCTGTATTGATATTGTCCGATATATAGATGATGTCAAGGTCGTTTTGCCTGAGCATTTCGATAAGCTCGGAGGCGTGGCCTTCTTTGATATATATTCGCGAGTTTTTGTAGCGATTCTTGAACACCGCTACCGACGGCAGGATGTTATTGAACAGCAGCGATTCAAGCACGCCCACACGCAGGGTAACGTCGGCGTTGTCTTCGTGCTGACCGATGGCAGAGACTTTCTGCAGAGTGTTCTGGATATCGGTGGCATACTGCAAAAACTCCATTCCCACCGGGGTCAGGTGGTTCTTGCGGCCGATGCGCTCAAACAGAGAGTTGCCGATTTCTTTTTCCAGTGCCTGTATCTGACTGGTCACCGTTGACTGGGCATAATTGAGCTCCTCTGCGGCTTTTGCAAAGCTGCCGACCTCGACTACACGGAGAAAAGTGCGTATGTTTGTAAGATCCATAAATATATCACCATTTCCGAACTATATATACAAAATAATCTATTTTACAAATCAATAATAACAGATTATACTCAAGATGTAAATACTAAAAACAAAGGTGGTTTTTTCTATGAGAGATATGTCATACCTGAAAAATATGCCTGTTGCCGTTCTGGGCGGCGGCGCTGTCGGCAAGACCTGCGCTGCAGACGTCAAGCTGGCAGGCGGCGAGGTCAGACTGTTTGACCTGATGCCCTACGCAAAGGATACCCTCCGCGGTCTTGAGAAGACCGGTATTCTGCTGGACGGCGTACAGCGCAACCGCGACTGCTTTGAGCGTTCGGGCAGAGCTTTCCTCGATCTGGTCTCCACCGATATCGAGGCTGTTATGAAGGGCGCAGGCCACGTCTGTGTCGCTTGCGGCTCCTGGGGCCACGAGGCTATGTTCCGCACCATGATCCCCTATCTTGAGGATGATATGGTCATCAACATCTTTGCCGACAACTTTGGCGCTCTGCTGCTCCGCCGTCTTATGCGTGAAATGGGCTGCACCAAGAAGGTCATCGTAGGCGCATGGGCAGGCCCTCCCTACGGCACCAGAATTGAGCAGGTCGGCAAGTATCAGTTCCCCCACGTCAGCGCAAAGTACCGCACCATCACACAGCGCGGCGCTGCTCTGCCCATGACCGATACCGATGATTTCCTCGAGGCATCCAAGTATCTGCCCATCATGGACTCTGTCACCTACGGCGACGGCCCCCAGAGAGCCTGCACCGTTCTGGACGTTGACTTTGCAAACCTCAACCCCGTCATCCACGTTCCCGCAACCATCCTGGGTGTTTCCACCATGGAAAACTGGGGCGTTATCTTTGGCGGCTATGACAAGACCAACTACTCCATGTACTGCCACGGTCTGTGCCCCTCCATCTGCGAGGTACAGTATCAGTTCTACAACGAGGAGATCGCTCTTGCAAAGGCTATCGGCGTTGATACTCCCAAGTTCAAGTACGAGATGTTCTTCTCCCGCCGCAGCGTTCTGACTCAGGAATATATGGGTCTGGACGAGGACGGCAACGACAACGTTGTATTCCCCCTGGATCAGCCCTCTACCGAAGGCAACACAGGCCCCAACAGCATCCACCACAGATACCTGACCGAAGACGTGCCCATCGGCTGCAAGATCTACCACGATCTGGGCGTACAGTACGGCGTACCTACCCCCATCATCGACTCCATGATCACTCTGGCAGGCGCAATGCACAAGAAGAACTTCTTTGTTGAGAGCCGCTACAATCTGGCATACCTTGGCATCGACAATATGCCCAAGGAAGAGCTGCTTGCTTACCTCAACGAAGGCATCTACAACAGATAACTGCTGATTTTTCGCTCTGATATTTCATAAAGTGACCCCTGCCCGTAACTGCTGCGGGCGGGGGTTTATTTTGGCGGCTTTTTGTTGATTGACGGGATATAATGTGATATGATAAATATACAAATCATCTCAAACAAATGGAGATACCGATATGTCAAAATACATAATGGCCCTTGATGTGGGCACTACATCCAACCGATGCATAATTTTTGACAAAGAAGGCAATATTGTTGCCTCGGCGCAAAAGGAGTTCAGGCAGATATACCCCTCCCCCGGCTGGGTCGAGCATGACCCCATAGAGATATGGGAAAGTGTGCTCAGCGTCATGCATGAGGCGCTGCTGTCAAGCGAGATAGCCCCATCCGATATTGCCGCAATCGGCATCACAAACCAGCGCGAGACGGTGGTTGTATGGGACAAGACTACCGGCAAGCCTGTGTACAATGCTATCGTGTGGCAGTGCCGACGCACCAGTGCTTATTGCGACAAGCTCAAGGCAAAGGGACTGAGCGAGCAGGTGCAGGACAAGACCGGACTGGTCATAGACCCCTACTACTCGGCCACCAAGTTGAGATGGATACTCAAAAAAGTCCCCGGTGCCCGTGAGCTTGCTGACAGCGGCAAGCTGCTTGCAGGCACTATTGACACATGGCTGATGTGGAAGCTGAGCGGCAGACAGATATTTGTCACCGATCCGTCCAATGCATCCCGCACCATGCTGTACAACATACACACCCTCAAGTGGGACGAGGAGCTGCTGCAGGAGCTTGAGATACCTGCAGACATCCTGCCCGAGGTCAAGCCAAGCAGCTGCGTATACGGCCATACAGACGAGGCTATATTAGGCTGCGCCATACCCATCGCAGGTGCGGCCGGCGACCAGCAGGCGGCTCTGTTCGGTCAGGCTTGCTTCTCTATGGGTGACGTCAAGAACACATACGGCACGGGCAGCTTTATGCTGATGAACACCGGCAAGACTCCCGTCAAGAGCAAAAACGGACTGCTGACCACGATCGCGTGGATGGTGGACGGCGAGGTAAAATACGCCCTTGAGGGCTCGGTATTCGTGGCAGGTGCTGTTGTACAGTGGCTGCGTGACGAGATGGGCATAATCAAATCGTCCTCCCAGACCGAGGAATATGCCCAAAGGGTGACAAACACCAACGGCTGCTACGTGGTGCCTGCATTTACCGGTCTGGGCTCGCCCCATTGGGATCAGTATGCGCGGGGTACTATCGTGGGTCTGACCCGCGGCTGCAACAAGTATCATATAGTCCGCGCCGCGCTGGACAGCATATGCTATCAGGTCAATGACATACTGTGCGCCATGCGTGAGGATTCGGGCATCAGGATGTCCTCCCTCAAGGTAGACGGCGGCGCAAGCGCAAACAACTATCTGATGCAGACCCAGTCCGATCTTATAAACGTGCCTGTTCAGCGTCCTGCCTGCGTGGAGTCCACCGCTATCGGTGCGGCTTATCTTGCGGGTCTGGCTGTTGGTTATTGGGAAAACAAGCAGGAGATAATTAAAAACCGCAAGATCTCACGCACATTTGTACCCGGTATAAACGAAACCGAACGCAATGGAAGAATAAACGGCTGGAACAAAGCCGTCAAATGTGCTCTCAACTGGGCGCAGGACGAATAAGCGGAGAGATTACAAGTTAATCTTAAATATAACAGACTTACGGGATGCAGACATCTGCATCCCGTAATTTATGCGGCGGGAGCAAGCCCCCGCCCTACAAATGTGCCACAGAAAATATTTATCGTCAAGTAATTGCAATAAAACTCCGCAAAGCAGAAGTCCGACAGTTTTCACTGTCGGACTTCTGTTTTGAAAAACCCTATAGAAAAAGTACTTGGCAATACTTTTCTACAAAATTAAGTTGCGGGGGTTTTGCTTACTTAGCGATGGTCATGTAGGACTCGCCGAAGCCCCAGCCAACGATGTAGCCGCCTGCGGGCAGGGTGATCTTCTCGTTGAACAGAACCTTGTTGGGACGCTCATAGAGAGGAATGTTGACCAGCTCGTCCAGCAGCATCTTTTCCATATCCATGCACAGAGCGATAACCTTATCGTTATCAGCTTCCAGATCGTAGCTCATAGCCTCTGCGTACTTATCATCAAATACGGGGTTTGCATAGCAGAATCTGGGAGGAGTATAGTCGGAGCGGTAGTAGTTGAATGTTGCACGAGGATCGTTTGCGGAGGGCAGCAGAGAGCCCAGAGCGGTATCATAAGCGGTGGGATTCTCGGGATTCCAACGACGCAGGGTTGTAGCCTGAGAGGATGGAACCTGCTGCATCTTTGCAACGACCTTGCCGCCGAATACGTCTTCGTACTGCTTCATAGCGATTTCAGCAGCGCCCTTGATGTGGGTTGCGGTCTCGGAGATCAGGATGCGCATTTCGTTGGTGGTGATGCCAGCCTTCTCGTATGCCTTGTCCAGATACTCGTTAGCCTTTACGGGATCAAAGATCTTGTCGCCATCGGGAACATAAGTATTGGGGAGTTCAACGAAAGCTGTACCAACAGCGGGGTTGCCGACAACAGCCTTACGGACAAGACGGGAAGCGGTGTGAACGCCCAGAGTCTCAGCGATC